>NZ_JBHIRB010000131.1:0-502 GCF_042196845.1 Bartonella sp. AA9NXGY | reverse complement strand
GAGAAATTGGTGGTGAAGAAATCTTTAGCCTTTATAAGGAGTGTGGAGCAGATATCCCTGGTGGTGATATTGTTTTCCAAAACTTAAATGATAGAAGAGATGGTTTTGCAACATCAGAACAGCTTGTCGTGTGTTACGCTGATTTTGATGAAATTTTTTATTTTGATTATACGCAGTTTCGGGATGGAGAATGTCCAATCTATGTTATGTATCCATTGGATAATTGCGAATATTACGCCAGTAATTTTTATGAATTCCTTTGCAAAAGAATTAAAGTACACGCGGGAGAAGAGATACTTGATGGTGACCAACCGATTGAAAAGACTGAGAACACTCCCACTCCGCAACCTATCCCTTTTTACAAGAGTTTTTGGAAAAAACTATGTAAGAGGTGAAATTGATAGAGGGAATATGGAGCGTTTATAACGCAAGTTTTGAGGATCATCTATGAAAACCTATACCTTAGCTGATGTTGCAGTACTAGTTGATAAATATAACGATA
>NZ_JBHIRB010000130.1:0-506 GCF_042196845.1 Bartonella sp. AA9NXGY | reverse complement strand
CTTTCCGGTCAAGATATCAATGTGAGCGGAGAAAGTGTGACGATTGATGGCATGACAGATCATCATAAAAGCCATTCAGAGGAGCATGAAACAGGTTTTGGTGTGGGATCAGGCAAGGGCTTTGTGTCGATATACGGGAGTGAGGGAAAGACAGAAAATGAAGAGAGTTTTGAGCATCAAGGTTCTTCTCTCAATGCGGATGGCAATATCAACATCACTGCCAAGAAAAAAGATGTGAAAATTGTTGGCTCTGACCTTGCAGGGGAAAATGTTAATCTTACCGCAGCTCGTGATGTGAATGTTTCACCTGGTCATAATAGCCATTCCTCAAGCTCAAAGGAAGAACGTACAGGCTTTGGCATTCAGTTTGAAAAGAGCAACAGCGGTGTTTCTGTAGGTGTTGGAATTGCAAGCGCCAAAGATACGGGCGATCAATGGGAAACCACTTCCACACAATCACACATCACGGCACGCCAAGATGTGCAGATTACTGCTGACAATGATGT
>NZ_JBHIRB010000129.1:0-510 GCF_042196845.1 Bartonella sp. AA9NXGY | reverse complement strand
AGGTTGTATTGTCGATATAGGTTGTATCATTAAAATACTAACATATTGAAATATAATGTTTTTAATTTTCTCTCATTTAAAAAAATAATATAGGCTCTAAAAAGAACTGACAACACTGACAGCACTGGAGAAAACTCTTCTGTTCAGATCATTATCTTTGGAGAAAGGTTGCTTAATGCGCTGTACAGAGAGTTTTGCCTATTTGAGTAGAAAGTTTTAAAAGAGATTTCTTATTGTTTTCTATGATGGTTTTTGACGACAGGATGTGCTTGATAGGATGATGTCTCGTTTATATGCGTGTTGAGTGGCTTAGAGGAGCTGGAGAGTGAATTTATCTCTAATTATTGATAAATATATTGTAGCATTAAACTGGGGATATTGATGTATTAACCATTGACGGGCTAAACAGTTTTGTTTAGAGGTTTTTCCATAGAAATGTGGGGGAGAGATCTTCAGCAGTTAAAATAAAGTGGTTTTTGTAAAATAAAGCAGTTTTTGGGTGTCACTTTT
>NZ_JBHIRB010000128.1:0-510 GCF_042196845.1 Bartonella sp. AA9NXGY | reverse complement strand
TTCTCCATCTAAAAGAAACTTCAATTTGCTATTGTTTCCTTCCGTTCCATGCTTAGCTACAAATGCATTGGCTTCATTATTCCAATTCAAAGAATCCTGTGCGACTCCTTCTGAAACTTCCTTAATCCTCTGATTGACATTCTTGATATTTGTATCAAGTCCTTCAAAAGCTGAACCAACATTAGTAAAAGGTTTGGCTGTTATCTTACCATCTTTATCAATCTCCGATAAACTATAGGTCGGCCCAGTAAACACACCATTATTAAAAGCTGCATTGCCTCCTAAATAAGTAACAACCTTATCATTCGTTTCAAAAAGCTGACTACCCGTTACAGCATCTGTTGATTTAGCGCTAATCTCACCATTTGCAAGGAACGTAATTCTACTGTTTTCTTGTGTCCTTACAGCTCTGCCTTTTTCTTCTTTACTCTTTTCATGACGCGCTACAAAGGCATCGGCTTCCTTGCTCCATAACAAAGAATCCTGTGCTACTCCTTCAGAAACCTCTTT
>NZ_JBHIRB010000127.1:0-516 GCF_042196845.1 Bartonella sp. AA9NXGY | reverse complement strand
CCATTGATCGCATCATGCGAATCTTCAGCAATTTTCCCATCTTTAACATTATGGAGGGAAACGGGTGCTGTAGTCTTATCACCACCCAAAGTTAT
Organism: Bartonella sp. AA9NXGY; assembly: GCF_042196845.1. Classification (NCBI taxonomy): domain Bacteria; kingdom Pseudomonadati; phylum Pseudomonadota; class Alphaproteobacteria; order Hyphomicrobiales; family Bartonellaceae; genus Bartonella; species Bartonella sp. AA9NXGY. The sequence continues at coordinate 421 of NZ_JBHIRB010000127.1, read as the reverse complement.
GCTATTATAATTAACGGTATCGTTTTCTTTATCATAGAGAACTGCAGCAGCACTTGTAAGATTAATATCATTAGAAATCTTCTCTATACTTTTATCAAGCTGAGCTTTGTTAACAGCTTCATTACCATTCACAGCTGCCTTCACACCAGAAATTGTACGAGCTTCACCAGATTTGTTTGCAACATTAATTTCTGTACCCCCTGTTGCCTTACCTATGGTGATAGTACCTTCATTTTCCTCCTGCTTAACGAGGCTATTTTTTGTCGCATTCGTAATCTGATTTTGGATATTCGTGATAGAAGTATCAACAGCATTAAAAGCAGAACCAACATCATTATGAGAATTACCCTGAATTGTGTAAGTTGGTGCTTTACCATTAGATACATCTGCACCACCACCAAAATATTGTGATGTATTTTGA
>NZ_JBHIRB010000126.1:0-533 GCF_042196845.1 Bartonella sp. AA9NXGY | reverse complement strand
AAAAAGTGGTATGACAGCCGCAATAGATGCTCCTGAAAGCAAAGCAATTCGCAACGCTTTAAAGCGTCGTGATTGGACACTTCATACTATTTTTGTGACTCATCATCATCATGATCATGTAGAAGCTCTTGCAGAATTAAAACAAGTTTACAATGCTATAATTATTGGACCAGCAGCAGAAAAAGACAAGATTCACCACCTTGATCAAACACTTCAACCTGATGAAAAACTTCTCTTTGGTTCTCACCCACTTTTAGCTCTTTCAACACCTGGTCACACTTTGAGCGCATTATCTTATTATTTTCCTGAAAAAGGTTTGCTCTTTGCTGGAGATACACTTTTCTCACTTGGTTGTGGACGCCTTTTCGAAGGAACACCTGCTCAAATGCTGAACTCTTTAAAAAAGCTTCGTCAACTTCCCGATAAGACACTTCTTTATTGTGGTCATGAATATTCCAAAACTAATGCTCTTTTCGCATTAACACTTGATTCACATAATCAAAAACTTCGTCAAAGAGTGGAAGAAGTTTCTT
>NZ_JBHIRB010000125.1:0-556 GCF_042196845.1 Bartonella sp. AA9NXGY | reverse complement strand
GAGCATGATTGGTCCAGTCATGGTGCGGATGCCTTTGGGTTAATGTGTGTGGGGTATGAACAGCCGATGCAAAAACAGAAGAGACCAGCTTATAGCGGTAGAGAAACTTATGAAAGCACGTCATGGATGGCAGAATGATGTATGATGAAGAGCATTTAGAGAAAGAAAGTAACGCATCAGATTTGTCGACAGAAGGTTTGTTTAGCAAGCTTGTGAGCTGGTACAAAGAAGATGTTGAGCATGTGAACAAATGGCGCGAACATGCAAGAGAGGATTTTCGATTTTACAATGGTGATCAGTGGAATGAGGCTGATTTAGCGGCGTTAAAAGAGCAACGCCGCCCCGTTATGACGTTTAACCGTATTGCACCATTGGTTAATGCCGTTGTGGGTTCAGAGCGTAACAATAAACGAGAGGTGCAATTCATTCCCCGTCAAATAGGCAAGGCATTGCCAAGTGAATTGCTTACAGGAGCAGCGGAATGGTTTCGCGACATGGCACATGCTGAATATGCAGATAGTGATGCTTTCCAAGACGCTGTCATCTGCGGCATGGG
>NZ_JBHIRB010000124.1:0-575 GCF_042196845.1 Bartonella sp. AA9NXGY | reverse complement strand
TCTTCAAAAATTTATGGCAAGGTTTATGGCAATGCTAGCGTGGGTGGGTATGTTAAGGTCTATGGTTCTGTTTATGGCAATGCAAAAGTGACTGGTTATCACACCATTAGAGGTTTGGTACATGGCAATGCAAGATTAAAAAGAAATGAGTATTCATATACAGAACAAAACCCTTATTATGCATATGGAATTCCTGAAGATTGTGAAATTTATGAAAACGATACCGTTGTAAAGATTAGTGAAAAAGCAGCGTAAATAAAATAACGGGGCGGGGGGCTGCTTTATAGCAAAAAAGCCGCGCCTTTAAAGGACACGGCTTTTGTTTGCAACTGGAAACTTATACATTTTAAATGTTAAAATATATTACACAAAACGTGTAAAAATGCAAGCCTTAATACATAAAAACCGCATCAAAATGAATTGATACGGCTTTTATTATCAAAACAGCTAGCGATCTAAATAAACGATTAAAAGAAATAACCGAAATATAAAAGAACGTCTCTTTATTGCACAAAACGTATCAAAAAGCAAGCTGTTAAGTAAAATAAAAATGGGATTCACACTGTAGATTCAGT
>NZ_JBHIRB010000123.1:0-575 GCF_042196845.1 Bartonella sp. AA9NXGY | reverse complement strand
TGGCGTGAATCACGCATTACTTGAAAGTGTTAGGAAGGGTGGGGGTGCTCGTAGATATGCGGGGAACAAAACACCCCATAAGGTTAAGCAGCTTTTGTTGAGAGTTGTTGTATCTCTCGTTCTATCTCTGCTAAAAAGGCTTCAACAACTTGATTGATCTGTTCAATTTGTTGATCATCACGGAAAAAACGGAAGAAGTCACCATCGCATTCCAAAAACCAGAGGGGTTTGATCCAATTGAAAATGCGATTTTGTATCATACAACAAGTGTAGCAAATGAGTTGAGGGTAGAAATGTGGGCCGTTTCCTATGAGGAAGTTGAATGTTCAGGAAACATATGTGATTTTCACTTTAAAAATTCTTTGCCCAACAAAGAGGCAACTTATGGTAAGATAACTTTAGAAGATGAGATAGTATACAAGGCATTTACTTGGAATGAAGAGAGTGAAAGTTCGCTTTTTTTCAAGGGTACCGATGGAATAATTTATCTCACATGATACAGAAAAGACTGTCACACAAGCATTTTCGCATAAACCAACTGTTTCGGGGGTAATACAATCTAGTGGCAATCTCAT
>NZ_JBHIRB010000122.1:0-576 GCF_042196845.1 Bartonella sp. AA9NXGY | reverse complement strand
CCATTGGGCGCTGCCACTATATCTGGACGATGGGCGGCATTCGCGTTAGGATCCACAGTAATTTGCGCCTGTAACGCTGAAGGGGCTAACAAACAAGAAAAACCAAGTCCCCCAAATAAAACCTTTTTGAGCATCGTACTGGAGACCAAAACACCTAATAAAGCTGCTCTTTCTGCTCTCTTCTCATATCTCATACTTTAACTCCCCAATAAAAAATGCTTAAAGTTCCATTGTTAATGTCATAAAAAATGTTCCTGATTTTTTGTGCTTAACTGTGCTCCAAAAAATACTGGAATAACTGGCATCAAGAGAGACCATGCCTCCCGCAAGCTTGACACCTGCTGTCCAACCGGCAAGCTGATCACTCTTAATCCCATACAAAACTTGCGAAAACACACGCCCATAATCCAAACCAACATAAGGGCGAAGTTCTCCAAAAACCTTTTTGAAGGTCGCGTGATTGCTCCACGGAATGGTGCGTAGCAACAAATCATTCCGGCTAAAAAAACCGTTATTGCCAAAAAGCAAACTCTCACGCGTGCCACGAACATTGGAAGCACCCCCCAACGAAATCTG
>NZ_JBHIRB010000121.1:0-582 GCF_042196845.1 Bartonella sp. AA9NXGY | reverse complement strand
TATTGAAATATATTGATTTTAATTTTCTCTCATTTAAAAAAAATAATGGTGGTTTAACATTGCAATTTGAAAATAAAACCACCATACAAAGAAATTTACTTCAAATTATCTGTAATCCTTTTACAGAGGAATTCATAGAAGTTACTTGCATAATATTGTGGATCTTTGGGTGAAAAATCAAAATAGAGTGCACATTCTCCATTCTGGAATTGAGAATAATCGAAGAAAAATGTCTCTCCAAAATCGGTTCTACTAACAATAAGTTGTTGTGGCGTTGCAAAACCATTTTTTCTATAATTTAAGTTTTTATAAACAATATCATCACTACGAACAATCTCAAAGTTTGTATCATAAACGCTACATATTCCCTCACCACAAATTTCCCCTCTTCCATAGTTTTTTAAAAAACTTTTATAGGAAGACGTAAACTGCAAACCAAGAGTTTTCTCTGCTTTTTCAATCAGTGCATCATCAACTACTTCATCTGTAGAGCCAAAATCGATACTATCGTTATATTTATCAACTAGTACTGCAACATCAGCTAAGGTATAGGTTTTCATAGATGATCCTCAAAACTTGCGT
>NZ_JBHIRB010000120.1:0-590 GCF_042196845.1 Bartonella sp. AA9NXGY | reverse complement strand
CCATCAACTTGTAAAGCACCATTGCCCTTCACATAAATTAAGCCCGTTTTGTTGTTGGTCACATCCCCCGTCACGCTAAAGACTAAATCCTGCCCCGATGCCAATTGACCGCTATTTCTAAGCTCCCCCGTCTTGATCACGAAATCTCGTGCTGCTAAAACAGACGTTGTCTCATCAACCATAACGCTTGGAGCAATAAAGAGAATATCTCCAGTCCCACCGCCATCTCTTACGGCTTGTAGCCGCGCATTGTGAATATCAAGGGCATTGGTGCTTTGAAAGTCTAAACCGCCATAAGCCAATTCGCTCTCTGAGACATCAATATGATCTGCAATTAAATACAGCGTTTGCGGCGTGTAAATATGAGAACGATTATTGCTTAAATCGAGAGTGTTTGCTGTCAATCTCACATCCCCCTCAGCAGACAACACATTCTCAACACTGATCTCTCCAGATACCGATGTCAATGTTGCGCTGCCATAGCCCATGACCTGATCATAATAGATGTCGTTGCCTGCAAAAATTTCAATATTGCCACCACTGGCAATCTGACCAACCTTCACCCCTTCTTTTGCTGTAATCAAAAGAAA
>NZ_JBHIRB010000119.1:0-599 GCF_042196845.1 Bartonella sp. AA9NXGY | reverse complement strand
GGCAGAGCGAATATTGCTAAAGACAGAAATGTACATTTTGATCTAAAAAACAAGACAACATGGACACTAAAGACCAGTACAAAAGAAAAAGATGCTGATGGCAATCTGCTTGATATTGCTCAAAGATCTCGTTCTGATATTTCCACGCTTAATCTCGATAACAGCTCTATTATCTTTAATGGACCAACAGAAGATCATTATCACACATTGCATATAGGATCTGGTAAACCAGATACGCAAACAGTCTACAACGCCTCTGGTAATGCAAAGATTTACTTCAACATTGCCTGGAGTGATGGGGTAGCAAGTGCCGATCAAAAAACCGATAGACTTTTGATCCACGGTGATGTCTCAGGCTCCACAACAGTTTATATCAAAAGCGATTCAGGAGATGAAAGTAGTGTAGTCAATGCTGCTGATCCTTCCAATATAGGTGGCCTCTCGCTCATTCAAGTATCTGGAAAAGCACAAGAAGACTCTTTCAAACTCGTAAATGGCTATACCACAAGAAATCGTTTGCCTTATAAATATACGCTAACGGCCTATGGACCAGAGTCAAGCCACGGTACAGCCGATGTTGCACAAAGCCTCTTTGATGA
>NZ_JBHIRB010000118.1:0-601 GCF_042196845.1 Bartonella sp. AA9NXGY | reverse complement strand
AATTGACAGTTTTAAGCTTGAAGGTAGGTGCAACCCATTCTCCCTTTTCATTATAACCTGCTCCTCCACCAAAATACTCAGCAAATGTCTGATTCATTGAATAAAGTTGGTTGCCAGTGATCGCTTCTGTTGAACCTTTAGAAATTTCTCCATCTAAAAGAAACTTCAATTTGCTATTGTTTCTGTCCTTACCTTCCCCATGAAGAGCTACAAAGGCGTTATCACCCTTGCTCCACGATAAAGAATCTTGCGCAACACCTGCAGAAACTTCCTTAATTCGTGCATTCACATTCTTGATATTATCATCAAGTCCTTCAAAAGCTGAACCAACATTGGTAAAAGGCTTGGCTGTTATCTTACCATCTTTATCAATCTCCGATAAACTATAGGTCGGCCCTGTAAACGCACCATTATTAAAAGCTGCATTACCCCCTAAATAAGTAACAACCTTATCATTCGTTTCAAAAAGCTGACTACCCGTTACAGCATCTGTTGATGTAGCGCTAATCTCACCATTTGCTAGAAACGTAATTCTACTGTTTTCTTGTGTCCTTACAGCTCTGCCTTTTTCTTCTTTACTCTTTTCATGACGCGCTACAAA
>NZ_JBHIRB010000117.1:0-626 GCF_042196845.1 Bartonella sp. AA9NXGY | reverse complement strand
GGTAAGCCCGTTTATAAGGCGACAGAAACCGGTTTATTAGCCTTATCGGGAGGAGAGATACAAGATGGCTGTCTTTATACGCTTGTGTATGATGAAGAGCTTACGGGTTGGCAAGTTCTCAACCCGACAAGGGGCAAAGTTTCTTCCTTAAAACGTTTACCTTCCGGTCTGATAGGACCGTTTGCAATGGAGCGCTTGCCGGATGGTTGGTTGCCATGTGATGGGAAGGCTTATTCGCGAAGAACGTATAGAGCCTTGTTTGAAGTAATAGGGACGACGTGGGGAGAAGGGGATGGCGCCACGACGTTTAATGTTCCCGATTTTCGAGGAATGTTTTTACGGGGACTTGATAATGAACGCAATTTAGACCCTTGGCGTTCTTTTGCAAGTATACAACCCTGTTCTTTAAAAGCGCATGAGCATTTTATAGGTCCAGCGTCATCAGAAGGTCTTTCTTCTCGAAAAAAACGGGATGTTTCTTCTTCTGAAGCTCACTTGCAAAGGCGAAAGAGAGCTATAGACGAAGAGTGTGTAGGTTTGAGTGGGGATGCTTTGGACAAGTGTAATCAAGAATTTGACCAAATAGCAGGAAGTCCACAGGTAGAGACTCCCTTTTGGTTTACAGA
>NZ_JBHIRB010000116.1:0-627 GCF_042196845.1 Bartonella sp. AA9NXGY | reverse complement strand
CAAACAGGCAGCCGATGATGCCAAGGATATTGCAGAACAATCAAAAGAGTTATCAGAAGGTGCGACATCTTCTGTTAGAGAACTCACAAAAACAGCGTCTCAAGTACAAACGGCAGTAGAGAAGGCATTAACGGAGTCAAGAGAATCCAAACAGATAGCAGAGTCATCTAAGACACTCTCAGAAGAAGCCAAACAACTTGCAACAGAAGCCCAAAATGCCTCTACCAATGCGCTTACAGCAGCGAATGCAGCGAAGGATAAAGCATCTACAGCGCTTACCTTAGTCAATGATGTCAAGAATATTTCTGAAGAAGTGAAAGGTATTGCAGAAACGGCATTATCGACCGCTACCACAGCTAAACAGGCTGGTGATGAGATCGGGCAAAAAGCTTTAGAAGCGTTAACGAAGTCGAGTGAAGCTAAGAGTTTAGCGGAAACAGCTCATAGCACAGCAGTAAGTTCACAGCAGACAGCCGCTGATGCAAAAGCTAAAGCCGAAAGTGTAGAGACAGTTGCGAATGCAGCGAAGAGCACAGCAGAAGAAGCCAAGAGTGCAGCAGATAGTGCAATAGCGAAAGCGGAGCAAGCCCAACAGAGCACAACAGAAGCCTCTAGAATAGCTTTGGA
>NZ_JBHIRB010000115.1:0-633 GCF_042196845.1 Bartonella sp. AA9NXGY | reverse complement strand
TGTAGCTTGCCAGCAGGTTTTGTATAATTTGCCACTAGGTTTTGTACCAATTTATTTTTTTTCAAAGAGTTTTTAAGGGGTTCTCAAAGGGTCTTCAAAGACCTTTCAAAGATCATTTAAAGCCTCTTTTTCTTTTCTGCTCAAAATCGCAATTTTTGATGATCAATCATTGAGTTGGAATCGTATTATTTGAGAAGCAGCGTATATAAGATGGTATGACTTCTTTTAGCATAAATTGACTGATGATTTTTCTGTATCCTAAGCACATTATTCAGGACATTATTAAATAAGAGAAGCGTTTAAGGAATTCAGTCAACTTGACCAAATTGCTCTTCAGTATGCAATTGTGCAATGTTTGCACCATTGCTCCTTTGAGGAATTGGGTAAACATTACCCTATTGCTGTACTCATGCAATTGGTGCAAGTTGCACCTATTCCTTACCTCCACACCAAAATGCGAACTTTTGATTTTGGTCTCAATACTCTTCAACACCGATCAAAGGGTCAAGTTGTCCCTTTGATTTTCTGTCACTCAGAGGTTTCCTTTTCTCCTGCCTCTTTTCCCTTGTTTGGTGCCTCGAGTGTGATTTCTGTTGTGTATCCGCTTTGTTTTTCATAGCGGTGGGTGACGGT
>NZ_JBHIRB010000114.1:0-650 GCF_042196845.1 Bartonella sp. AA9NXGY | reverse complement strand
TACTTAGCTCCTCCACCTAAAGATTGTGCAACTTTATCACCTAGAGCATGAAGCTGATTACCCGTTACAGCATCCGTGGAACCATCCTTAATGACGCCATCTAAAAGAGATGTAAGCTTGCTATTGCTTTTGCTATCTTTCTCTCCATGCGTCGCTACAAACGCACCTTTAGACTTATCCCACAACAAGGCATCAGCCTGAGCAGTGGTAATTTCATTGGTAATCTCTTCGGTAATTTCATCCTTAACATGATCGATTTTATCTTTAACATTCTCAAATGAATCACCAACACCAGAAAAGGCAGACGCGACATCGTTATAACTCGAGGCAGTAACACTGCCATCTTCTTTCACGCTCTTAACCGTGAATGTAGGCGCACTCCAAGTTCCATTCTCATACTTAGCTTTACCACCTAAAGACTTCGCAACACCGCTCCCTAGTGCATATAGCTGGTTACCCGCTACAGCATCACTTGAGCCTTTAGTTATAGATCCATTGGCAAGCGATGTTATCTTGCTGCTTACCTTCTCTTCACCATGCGTCGCTACAAACGCACCTTTAGACTTATCCCACAACAAGGCGTCAGCCTGAGCAGTGGTAATTTCATTGGTAATCTCTTTATGTAAATCCGTGAAAGACGTTCCTACACC
>NZ_JBHIRB010000113.1:0-652 GCF_042196845.1 Bartonella sp. AA9NXGY | reverse complement strand
AAAAAAGGTGGCGCAATCCAGCAGAGAAACTCGTTCCAGAAAAACCAATTTTCTTAAATCTATGCTGATAAGTGACATCTCCACGAAGAGAAAGTTTTGATGAGAGACGGGCATTAAACCCAACCCCTGCTTCCAAAGAAGAACCAAAGGAACCTAACTGAAAATCGTTTTTAAAAGAAACGAATTGCTTATCTTCAAAACTATGCAAATAAGAAAGCTTACTATAAAAAGAAACTTCACGTCCCTCTTCAGAAGCATTAAGCGTCTTGCTTAAACGCCCACCAACACGCCCCACCCATTGATAAAATTTTCCTAAATCAACATCAAGATTATCAATATCACGCGCCTGATTAAACTGAAGATGCTGATAAACAACCTGAATCTGCGGATCAAAAACAACACCTTTATACCCTGTTGCAAACGTTCTACCACTCGTTAAAGAACCGCTAAATTGTTTACCCTTTAACGCCACAACCTTGCCCCGTGCAAGGGTCAAAACATCACCCTTAAAAAGACCATACGATACCACCCCATCCATATAAAAACCGGTATCATGCTGCAAATTTCCATAAGCAGCAACAGACCATTTATTAAATGCGCTTTTTTTGCTTTGTTCAACATCCTGAGGGTGTAGAGAAAGATTTCCATAGTT
>NZ_JBHIRB010000112.1:0-656 GCF_042196845.1 Bartonella sp. AA9NXGY | reverse complement strand
GTAATCGCATTTTGAAGCAATGGGAGCAGCTGTGTGATGATACCAAAGGTGCGCTCTTTCTCATTCGGGCTGGTTGGAGCATCATCCACCACAATATCGTAATCAACACTCATCACCGCTTCACGTGTTAAGGGAATATATTGCGCATTCTCCTCACCCGATATCCTCACCAAACGACCATCAGACAAGTAATTCTGTATCAGATGCAAAATAATCTTACCCTGCCTTTTGCGATACAAACGCAAGCCATCAAATAGACAAGCAAGCAGGTTAAGACTAGATTGACGCCGTTGTGCTTCTAAAATCCCTGCTTGTGAGACTTCTCTCGTCCCGATAAACTCAGGCGATAAGCCCGTAACTTGATTAATCGCTTCCTTGGCTTCATTAAACAGTTGGAAAAAACCGGTTGGGAATTGCGCTACGGGTTTGGGCTGTATCTTACCACCTGCCAAAGCGCCATTTTTTAAAACCGTAATACTATCTACTCTGCTCCAACTCTTTACAGCTTCTCTCACATCTTCAAATGCGCCCCGCTCTGCCATTATCCCGCCTTTGGATTGGCTATTAAGGATATGCATTACTTGACTAAAATATTTATTCGCCCATCGTTGTGGATCTTTTGTCGGACGGACAACCCCATAAAATTGCCGTTCTAT
>NZ_JBHIRB010000111.1:0-665 GCF_042196845.1 Bartonella sp. AA9NXGY | reverse complement strand
AATGCTAGCGTGGGTGGGTATGTTAAGGTCTATGGTTCTGTTTATGGGAATGCAAAAGTGACTGGTTATCACACCATTAGAGGTTTGGTACATGGCAATGCAAGGTTAAAAAGAGATGGTTATTCATATGTCAAACAAAACTTTTATTATGCATATGGAATTCCTGAAGATTGTGAAATTTATGAAAACGATACCGTTGTAAAGATTATTGAAAATAACGCTGCGTAAAGACGCGCGGGCGCGGCGGGGGCGCCTGCTTTCCAACCCAATTTTTCCATTTCAAATTTTATCAAATGTTTATCACATTAAATTGTGAGGGTATCTCTATGTGCAAAAAATACGAATTAACCAGTGAAATCAAAAAAATCAAACATGCTCTTACTCGAAATATTATAAACCTTTATCGCATTAAAGCTTTAAAAGATTTTGATGATGTACAGGCGGGGTCTTTAGGCGGCTTTATTGAAAAGGAAGTTAACCTATCCCATGATGGTAATTGCTGGGTGTATGATGAGGCTTGTGTCTATGGTCATGCAAGAGTGTATGAAAATGCAAAAATACGCCATTTTTCTCAAGTCTGTGGTCAAGTTTATGGCAATGCTGAGGTCTATGGAAAAGCTTTTATCTCTCAATATGCTAAAGTTTATGACCATGCTTTTGTCTAT
>NZ_JBHIRB010000110.1:0-678 GCF_042196845.1 Bartonella sp. AA9NXGY | reverse complement strand
GGTGCGGATCGGATAATTTCTGGTGTTGGGGAAGCAAAGAACAATAATGACGCTGTTAACAAAAGCCAGCTTGATAGCAATATCAAGAATGTCAATGATAATGTAACAAATAAGTTTAGCGAACTTACTAAAAACATAACGAATATTACTCAGCAAGTTAAAGGTGATGCTTTGTTATGGAATGATGAAGCCAATGCCTTTGTAGCACGTCATGAGAAGAAGCAAGAAGAAAAAGGCAAAGCTGTCAGGACACAAGAAAACAGTAGAATTACGTTCCTTGCAAATGGTGAGATTAGCGCTAATTCAACGGATGCTATCACGGGTGGTCAGCTTTATTCGCTGAACGAACAACTTGCAACCTATTTTGGTGGAGGTGCAGGTTATGATGAGCAAGGACAATGGACTGCTCCAAGTTTTAAGGTTAAGACAGTTAAGGATGATGGTAAATCTGAAGAGATAGACTATGGCAATGTGGCGGATGCTTTGGCTGGAGTTGGTAATTCTTTCATAAATATTAGAAATGAGATTAGCAAAGAAATTAATAATGAGATTACCAATGTGAAAGGTGATAGCCTTGTTAAGAAAGATCAAGCAACCAATCTTATCACTATTGGTAAAGAAGTAGAAGGCAGTGAAATCAACATAGCCAACAAGACTGGTACGGATCGGACACTTTCA
>NZ_JBHIRB010000109.1:364-688 GCF_042196845.1 Bartonella sp. AA9NXGY | reverse complement strand
GATAATACGAATTTGAATTTCTACCAGGATGCTTACGAGATTGGACCTGAAAAAATTATTGATACTTATGCTGCTGCTACACAGCATGTTGATCAAGGTCTTTCATTAACGTTATTTTTTCCTGATACCGCCACTACGCGTGATATTAACCGTGCACAAATTTATGCCTGGAAAAAAGGTATAAAGAGTATTTACTATATACGGTTGCGGCAAGTGGCGTTAAGTGGAACAGAAGTAGATGGCTGCGTTTCATGCAGACTATAGGAGGGCATTAGATGACAAAGATTACAACAAAGAATCCTGTTGTTTGCGCTGTCAATTGGA
>NZ_JBHIRB010000109.1:0-235 GCF_042196845.1 Bartonella sp. AA9NXGY | reverse complement strand
ACGAACGCTAACAATTCGTTTTTTTACAGGTTTGACTCTTTCTGATACAGTTCAAAATACTGTAGGAGCCATTTCACTTATGGCTGATGCAATAACAGAGCATGAGGAGGCTGTATTGACGAATATTGCGTTCATGGAAGCGGTTCATGCACGTTCTTATTCCTCTATTTTTTCAACTTTATGCTCGACAGTAGAAGTTGATGATGCATTTAGGTGGTCAGAAGAAAATGTTCAT
>NZ_JBHIRB010000108.1:0-704 GCF_042196845.1 Bartonella sp. AA9NXGY | reverse complement strand
GGTGCTCAATGGCTGTATCGTTATACCATTCATGGGCGGCGTCGCGAAATGGGCTTGGGTGCTTTAAGAGATGTCTCTTTAAAACAAGCCCGTGAATTGGCAACTGGGTGGCGGGCTGTTTTACGTGAGGGGCGTGACCCTATTAAAGAACGTGAAAAACAAAAGCGTGAGGCAATAAGCAATCTCCATTACTTAAAAGATATTGCACTAGATACTTTTGAAACTCGTAAAGCTGAATTAAAAGGTGATGGTAAAAATGGTAAATGGTTTACACCTTTACGCCTTCATATTCTCCCTAAACTAGGCTGTTTACCCGTTTCAGAGATTACGCAAACAGAGATACGCAATACCCTTTCTCCCATTTGGCATACAAAGGCTGTAATTGCTCGAACAGCATTGATACGTCTTAATCTTTGTCTCAAACATGCGGCTGCATTAGGTGTAGATGTTGATTTACAAGCTGTAGAAAAAGCAAAAGCTCTCTTAGGAAAACAACGCCATAAGGTCACTAATAGACCAGCCATGGATTGGAGAGAGGTTCCGGCTTTTTATAAAACACTCTGTGAAGCATCAACCATAACACAACTGGCTTTGCGTTTGCTTATTCTGACAGGTGTTCGTACCAATCCTTTACGTCATATTCATAAAGATCAAATTGATGGGGATATATGGACCATACCTGCTGAAAATATGAAAGGCAAGCG
>NZ_JBHIRB010000107.1:0-719 GCF_042196845.1 Bartonella sp. AA9NXGY | reverse complement strand
GAAGCATTTGCTGGAGTTGCGAGTTCTATCACGAATGTTCATAATGATGTGACCAATGTTGTCAGTGATAGCCTTGCTAAGCAGGATGATAATACGAAGGTTATCACTATTGGTAAAGAAGTAGAAGGTACAGAACTCAATATTGCCAACAGTAAGAAAGAAGACCGGATACTTTCAGGTGTTAAGGCAGGAGTGCTTTCAGCAGAATCGACAGAAGTTGTAAATGGCTCTCAGTTATTTGCGACTAATAAAAATGTTACGACAGTGACTACTAATCTAGACAGTGTTTCTAAAAATACATCGAGCTATTTAGGTGGTGGTGCTGATGTTCTTGTAGGCAATCTTCCGACGTATGTTGTTGGTGGTCAGTCATATCATGATGTTGGTTCAGCCTTTAGCGGTGTTGATACATCGCTGACAGATCTTCATAATGAGCTTTCTAAGAACAGCAATGAACTTACACAGACCATTGAGCAGAATGCTTTGTTGTGGAATGATGAAGCCAATGCCTTTGTCGCGCGTCATGTAAAGAACAAAGAGAAAGATGGTCAAGTTATAGCGGAACAAGAAAACAGCAAATTAAAATTTCTATTAGATGGAGAAATTTCTAAAGGTTCAACAGAAGCGATCACGGGCAATCAGCTTTATTCAATGAATCAGACATTTGCTGAGTATTTTGGTGGAGGAGCTGGTTATGATAAAGATGGACAATGGAAAGC
>NZ_JBHIRB010000106.1:0-719 GCF_042196845.1 Bartonella sp. AA9NXGY | reverse complement strand
AGACTCAAGACAAATTTGCCTTGTATGCTTTTGAGAACTTTTGCCATACTCACAAAATCATCTTCAACAAAATTCCCAGAGCTGTAACACTTCTTCTTTACAAGATAAGGCGGGTCTAGATAAAATAAACTGTCGGGTGCATCAAATAGCTCGATAACCCGTTCCCACGACAAATTTAAGATTGTCGTATCAAGAAGCTTCTGTCTAACACGTCTCATCCTTGATAACAGCTTTTCGGGATTAAATGCTATAGGCTTTTTCCTTCCAAAACTAAAAGAGACATAATCTTTTTTCCCATACATCACACAACGTTGGAGAAACAAAAAACGGGCGGCTCTTTCAACTTTGGAAAGGCTTTCTGGTTCAATCGCCGCAAGTTCAAAAAACAACTGTCTTGAACAAACAAACCACTCCAATCGTTTAGCTAAATCATCAAAGTCATTTTGAACGCATTGAAACAGATTCGTGATCTCTCCATTCAAATCATTAATGACAGAATATTTTGCTGGTTTTTTATTTAGGAAAATAACACCAGAGCCTAAAAACGGTTCAACATAGGTTTCGTGGTCAATATTATTTAAAATCGGTATAATTTTCTTACGCAGATAGTGTTTACCACCCATCCACGCAAACAATGTTTGTGTAAATTCTTGTTTCATCATATTTTTAAAGGAGAGATTTGATATCTAACTTTTTGTTATCCATCTTTTAAGATGTGA
>NZ_JBHIRB010000105.1:402-720 GCF_042196845.1 Bartonella sp. AA9NXGY | reverse complement strand
GGTTTTTGCTTCTGGTCGTACAATGCGCTTACTGCTTGGAGCTAACGGTGCATTAAAGCCCCAAAAAAGAGGATCAAGATCAACCGGTTCTCCCTCAAAATTGAGCCTGTTAGCGGTATAACCGCAAGCATGAACGAAAAACATCAAACTCAAACGGTCCGCATACCAATCTGATAAACTGTTTTTGGCTTCTTCGCGCAAATTAAACAATGTGCGCTGATTATCAATAGTGCCTTCATTGGCAATTCTTGTTCCATGATAAAGTTCATTGATATACAGTTTATCATGAAGGAATTGTAGTGCCTCTTCATTGCCTTC
>NZ_JBHIRB010000105.1:0-392 GCF_042196845.1 Bartonella sp. AA9NXGY | reverse complement strand
ACTCACACCACGTCCTGATAACTGAGCTCGCAGACTAAATGTTACACAATCCCCTTTGCCTTTTTGCGTCTCTGTTTTCACCTGAATAATGCTATTGGAATCCTGCCCCATCAAAGGAGCAATAGGAGTTGCTTTGGAGACCTCCGCATCAAGTATTCTCGCCCATGTTTTTAACGCATGGGGATCATTAATCCCTATATGTGTTGTTGCCATTTATTTCACCTTTCTTTGCTATAAAAAAACCGGCTTAAAGCCGGACCACCAACCCGCACCAAAGGCGGCTTATTCTCTAAAAGTCTTTCACTTAATCTTCATCATCTGCACCACTCAATTTGCGTATAAGCACTCGGTTCTTTGGATTACTGTACCACGCTTGAAACTCTTTATCCGTC
>NZ_JBHIRB010000104.1:0-722 GCF_042196845.1 Bartonella sp. AA9NXGY | reverse complement strand
TGTTTTTTATATTTTATAAACTTGATACCTTCTTATTTTTCAATTGCACTATAAAAAATACGTGGTGCACTATTCCAAACCCATTTTTTGACATCAGGTGTCATCGCTACAGAAACATATGTCTGATAGATAAAAGCATAAGGCCCTTTCTGCATAAAATCACGTTGTAAATCAGCATACATTTGCGCCCGTTTTTTGGGATCTTTTTGAAACAATGCATCTTGAACCTTTTGATTCATAGTTTCATCCAAATACCCATGGCACCAACTCGCATAGCCTGTATTTTTAGCCTCAAGCCGATTATCTGGATTATAAATAAGACGTGAAGCCATTGTATGGGGGTCCCCAGAGCCATTATTCCATCCGAAAAAAATCGTATCAAAACCACGCGCATAAAATTTTGAAAACAACTGCGTACCTACAAAACGTTCAATTTTAAAACGTACTCCAACTTTTTTTGCATTGTCTTGGAGAGACTGAGCAATAGGCAAAGCAAAAGGATAAGGAGAGGCACCGGCAAAAATACTGGCCTCAAAACCATCCGGATAACCTGCCTCTGTTAAAAGTTGCTTTGCTTTTTGGAGATCAAGTTTAAAGGGTTGTCCCTCTTTTTCATCCAAAGCTCCAAGATTACCAAGAGGAATAAAACTTGCACGTGGAATACCAACATCTTTGAGAAGAGTCTTACCGAGTCCTTCATAGTCAATAAGATAGCGCATCGC
>NZ_JBHIRB010000103.1:0-736 GCF_042196845.1 Bartonella sp. AA9NXGY | reverse complement strand
CGTAAACTATACACTTTACTTTGGTGTCGAAATTATAATAATGACAACAAATATCAGAATGTGTATAACAGTAAAAAAGAGTCATATTAAAATGAAGTCGATCATTCTTATAATTTTGATTACAAACCTTTTATCGGCTTGTGCATTAGCACCAAAGCTAAAACAGCCGAATGACAGGAACCGCGTGCCTATTAATAAAACAATCCCTGCCGAAATCAAGCGAGGAGACAACGGAATCTCATAAACTGATTTATGAAGTTAATAATGTAATGGTCAGTCTTTCTAAATATGTGAAAATTAAAAGGTATGAAATATGCAAAAGCTGATTATTATCATAGCGATTAGTGCTTTTTTTGGAACAACAAACTTAGCAAGAAGTAACACTCTTACTAAGCAAGGAGGAGGTCATAGCCGTTTTGCAGTTCCTAGTATAGGGTCAGGAAATCTCGATTCAAGCAACAATTATAAACCAAAACCACCAAAAGGCTATGAGCCACCACGTAAACTTCCACCCGATATTAAAATTGACCTTTCTAATTTGGGAACGATAAGAAATCGCGTACCGTCCAAACCTATTGGCTCTAAGCCATCTAACACACCTCCAGTATCTCCCACAGCTCAGGTACCTAAATCAACTTTCGTATCTGCTCCATCAGCAAAATATCTGGAGCTTACTAATCTATTAAAAAAAGGGGAAATTATTGAGCTCTTAAAAAAACAGCTTGAGTTGAAAAAA
>NZ_JBHIRB010000102.1:0-773 GCF_042196845.1 Bartonella sp. AA9NXGY | reverse complement strand
TGAGACAGTTGCGCATTGATGCCAACGCCGCCTTCAATTGCAGGTCCCATAGGATCAAGGTCAAAATCTCTGCCAATCTGGATGGTACCATTATCACCAAAGGTTTTGATCAAGTTTACTTTTCCATAGAAAGACATTGGACGGTTGCTTTCAGTGGAAATGGTTTTTGTCAAACGTCCACCAACACGGATCAACCATTGAGAAGGATTTTTCATATCAACGGTAAAATTATCAGCATCTTCAATGGTATTAAACATCAAATGTTGATAGGCAATTTGTGCTTGTGGCTCAAATGTTAAACTTTCCATTCCGGTTGCAAACTCTTTGCCAACAGTGGTGGAGATACTCAACATTTTGGCGTTTTTCAATTTTGCGGTTTTGCCAATGATAGCATTGCCGATATCTCCTTTTAGAATTCCATAGGATAACAGTGTATCCATATAGAAACCATTGTCATGCTGCACGCTGCCATAAGCTGTTAGTGACCATTTATCCAATGTGCTCTTACTGGCATCCGCTATGTCCTTTGGAGTGAAAGACAGCCGCCCATAGGTGCCTACAAGACCGAAATGTGTTGTGGTATTTTGTCCTTCTAATGCCGCGAATGTGACTCCGGCTTGGAGAGCAGCATAGCGGATATCAGCACCATAACCATATTTGAGAGGTCCGCGTTCAGAAGATAAGGTTCCTGTGTTTCCGTAAGTATAGAGGAAGAAACCGGTTTGTTTTTCCTCTTCTTTTCCTAAGACAGATGTTCTGATATTGGCTAAAAG
>NZ_JBHIRB010000101.1:0-787 GCF_042196845.1 Bartonella sp. AA9NXGY | reverse complement strand
ATCATCGAGATTAATAAGCCGCGGATATCATCGCGTGCTAAATTACCACCACCGTCACTTTCTTTGACTAAAAGGGTCATTTGTTCAAAGGCTGCAAGGGCTGTTGAGGCATGGACGGTGGTAATGGAGCCGGGGTGACCAGAATTGACATTACGGATGTAGTAAAAGGCTGTACCATCACGCAGCTCTTGTAGAAGGATTCTGTCGGGGCGCATGCGTAATCCTGATTCAAGCAGTTCTTTTGCACCTGCTTTTGCTAAGCCTTGGTTATCTTTTGAATAAAAGAGCTGCACTTTGTTGGCGTGCGGAACGACAAGTTCTGGTGTGTCTTCAATGGTGAGAATTCGTTCATAGTCAGGGATTTTTGCAATCAAAGCTTTGGAGAGGGTTGTTTTACCAGAACCGGTTTTGCCCGATATTAAGATATTTTGTTGTGTAATAACGGCTCTTTCTAAAAAGGTGCAAAAGTCTTTGGCCAGAAACAAATCTGTTAGTTTTTTGTCTGTATCAGAGAGTTCGGATAACCGTTCTGTCATTTGTTGCGTGGGTGTGAAACTGGTGTTTTGGGCAACAGAAAAAAGATTGTTTTCATGTAAACTTTCAAGAGAAAAAGTGCGTGATGAAGGTTTACGAATGGTCATGCTAATGGTATTGGCTGCAACTGCTGGAGGCATAACAATTTGTATGCGTTCGTTGTTTGGCAGTGTTGCGGAGAGAACGGGGTTTTCTACACTGATTTTTTGTGTTGTGTAGGCAGCAACAACTTTTGCAATCCCTTCTAGTTCGC
>NZ_JBHIRB010000100.1:0-798 GCF_042196845.1 Bartonella sp. AA9NXGY | reverse complement strand
GCTAGACCAATAGCAGCAGCTTGTCTTGCTTCTTTCCGAACATCCTGAATAGCATAATTCAATGTCTCAAACTTCATATCCGTATAGGATTTCGACTCGTTAACAGCATCATTGACAAGACCACTAACTTTCTCATCCGTATACTTATTGGCATCTTCAAGAACTATCTTCATCTGCTCTTCAGTATAATCATGCAACTGACCGCCATTAACAGCTTGCTGAGAACCTGTTTCAATCTTGCCTGCCGCTACATTGTCTATCATAACAGGTTCGCTGTCATTGCCTCCTACTAACGTAATGCTATTGGTCTTTTTCCCATCACTATCTTTGTCATAGGAAACAACGCCATCCGTTACGGCTACTTCAATATCTTTCACATGTTGATCTATCGTATCTACTTTGTCTTCGACCTCTTTTACCCTCTCATTCGTGCTCCAAAGCTGACCACCATTAACAACTTCTTGCGAGCCTTCTTCTATCTTACCATCCAATACATTCGTAATCTTACTCGACTTACCATCATGCTTCGCATCATACGCGCCTTCTTCTTCATTCCAATTCAAACCATTGCTCGCCACATTCTTCTCAACATCATGAATACGCTCGTTGATACTCGTCATACCATCACTGACACCATCAAAAGCTCCTGCTACATCATGATAGATCTTCTTTTCTGACGAACTACCATCAGAATTGAATTGCGCAACCTTGAATTCCGGAGCCCTCCATTCGCCACCTTCATAGCTAGCTCCCCCTCCTAAATACATCGCTAGCGTCTGATGCAAGGAATAAAGCTGA
>NZ_JBHIRB010000099.1:0-819 GCF_042196845.1 Bartonella sp. AA9NXGY | reverse complement strand
TTAACCACAGGTGTTCCCGAAATTGATGCGAGCGGTTTTTTGAAAGGCTTTGAGGTGCGAGGTGGGGATATTACCTTTGGCGCCAAGGGAGCCAATTTTTTCTCTGGTCAAGGGGCGGTTGATATTGTCGATATTGTCTCACGCACAGTGCATTTTGAAGGAGCTGTTGCGGGCAGAGAAATTGGAGTGACAGCAGGGACGGGTCACTTTGATTATGCTTCACGGGAAATGAAAGAGCTAACTGATATTACTGGTAAACCGGAATATGCGATAGATGGTTCTGCTTTGGGGGCTCTACAGGCGGATCAGATTAAACTTGTGGCAACAGAAAAAGGTGTTGGGGTTCGTATGCGCCATGATATGGCAGCCAATGCGGGGCAGTTGCATCTTTCTGCTGACGGGAAAATCTCGTTGAAGAATGTTTTTGGTCATGGGGGCGTTGTCCTCAAATCGAAAAGCCAGAGCGTATTGGCAAAGCACATCACCTCGAAAAAGCATATTGATATTGCCGCCCATAAGGATGTGACGTTAGAAACGGTTGGTGCTGATGGTCATTTGAAGATAGAGGCGCAGGATGGGCTTTTATCGATTGCCGGTAAGGCAACCTCTGGGGGCAATATGGAGCTTTCTTCGCGCCAGACACTTCAAGTTTCAGGGCTAGGGTCAGGTGCTGATATGGCTCTTGAATCGGGCGGAGACTTGAAGCTTGAGGGGATTGTTTTAGCGCAAGGGAATCTCAAGGCGCATGCCGGTGGTGATATACAAGCTCATTTTTTAGCCGGTGGGGTTGATATGGCGGCAACGGGTGCTGCTGGTGTT
>NZ_JBHIRB010000098.1:0-829 GCF_042196845.1 Bartonella sp. AA9NXGY | reverse complement strand
GTGCTTTTGTTAAAAGCGTTATAGGGCAGTGGCTGTTTTGAGTGGATTTATTAGCGGTTCCATGAAGTTCTTTTAAAGAGTGCTTCATGAATAATGCAAAGCGGGGGCAATCTGTATTGTTATTGATATTTTTACGCCAAAGTTCTCTTTTGAGAATTTTTCGTGCCATTGTTGTTTTCTTTGGTTTGTTTACAGGTGTAAATGTTTATGCGCGCTCCTCAGCTATTTTTCATTCCCCAACAGATAATTTTTCTCGCCAACAATCTGAGAAGCAGCAATTAGAAAGAATTGAGAAATTACGCGCTTTAACGCCTAAAAGGATCAAGACGCCTTCAGAGCAAAATCCAGAAACGCTTTTGGGTGGGAAGCAATGTTTTCCCATTCATGCTGTTGTTGTTGAGGGAGTGCACCATGTCAAAAAGCGCTCTATATCAGCCGTAACAGAGCCTTATGTTGGAAGATGTATTGGTCTTTTTGATATTCAGCTCTTAATCAAGAAGTTAACCAAAGTTTATTTGGATCAAGGCTATGTAACGGCGCGTTTTTATATTCCTGATCAAGATATCAAAAACAGCAAGACGCTCAAATTTGTTGTCGTTGAGGGGAAACTTTCAGAGATTTACTATAATGGTTCACCGACGTCTCGTTATAATAATGTTGTATGGAGTGCTCTTCCTGGGCTTCAAGGTCATGTTCTGAACATGCGCGATATTGAACAGGGGCTTGATCAGATCAACCGTTTGAGTTCAGCACACGCTCAAAGCGAACTTCTTCCAGGGCGTGAAGAAGGGAGCACCATTGTCAATATTAACAATCATCCCGATAAAAC
>NZ_JBHIRB010000097.1:0-864 GCF_042196845.1 Bartonella sp. AA9NXGY | reverse complement strand
GACAAACCTTATGCGTGTCATCTTCAATCCCCTCTTCTCCCTCTCCAAGCTCTTTAACAAAAACCCAATAAAAACGTGTTGTTAAAAGATTCCCTAGCCTTCTTACTGTTTCAACTTTGTCAAAAGAAAGCATGTTCAGATAATCTTCTTTGCTATTTAAATGTTCTGGATATTCTATCATCTCTCCCTCCTAAACAAAATGACGCGTATGGCTACATCCACGCGCCGCAACTTGTTCATTTCCACCATTGACGATCATGGCGGCTCGAGTAAAACGCCCATTATCCGTTGTATTACTCCAGCTACCACCCCCTAACAATGCTCTCATTTCAAACGTATTTTGCGTACGGCTTATGGGTATAGGAAACGTGCCCGATAAAAATTGCCAAACATAACCGCAACCATCCTCACAACCGATATGCGAGATCATTCGACGATTCGCCGTATCCTTATATCCACCTGAAACCTTAGAGGTTGGTTCTTTCTTGCCAACAATATGTGTCTTTTCATTGCTTCCATACATAGCAGAAGCAAACGCTTCATCACTCAGTAAAGATTTTTTAACACGCGCCATATCTGTTACATGTTCGGTATAATTACGGTTTGTTGTTATATTGGTACGATACATTGATTTCGTATTTTCACCCGTCCCTGATTGAAGATAAATATCAACCCAAAGATCTGTAGAGGGGTCGTAGACCATTCCCTCTGGTGAACTATAAGGGCGGTGATTGAGACACCAAACTGAATTGGGTAAAATATCCCCTGCTCTATAACCAGACAATGGATGACCGGAAATCGTACCAACATCCGCACAAAGCGTATGAAACCCTCCTATCTTTCGCGAATTACTCACTGTGTAAT
>NZ_JBHIRB010000096.1:0-876 GCF_042196845.1 Bartonella sp. AA9NXGY | reverse complement strand
CGGTCCATTTTGAGGCAAATAAACCCATTGGTAAAGTTATGGATTTAGATAGGGGATATTAAACCAGATGTTTTTAAGAAAACGTAAACAGAAGGGGGGGAAAAAGTTTGTTGCAACAGCGGTTGGATATGCACCATGGGGATTAGGGGTAGCAGAGTATTTTTACAACCTTTACGAATATGATGATGGTACAAGAGAATATGAAGAATTTGACGGTGGTCAGTATCATGAGATGCCTTGTAAAGTTGATTACAGTACCAAGGCGCAAGTGAAAGCTTGGATATACGGTGGTGATTTGCCAAGAAGCGTTTTGAGTTGTGAAGCGTTGATAGACGAGGTGAATAGGGAAATCAAAAAATGTACAGTTAAAGCAGTGAAAACTTATGATGATATAGACAACGAGCTAGAGAAAGCACTTGGTATTCAACTAGGTAGGTATCAAAATGAAAAAAAGTGAAAAAAATAAAAAATACGTATTGACTTTAAGGAAAGGTTCGTTTAGAAAGGCGTCAAGTGCTTAACAACACTTAGCGATAAGCGGATAAACCACGATAAGGTTTTTCCCATTCTTTAAAATACTGACTGTCTTTTATGTTGTGATTAGCATATAATGATTATGTCGGGTGTGGTCACACCATACAATACTCTTTATGAGAAAAGTGTGACGACGGACTTATCGCCGTGTTTGTTAGCACCCGACGCCCTTATGGGGTGTTAATAACAAACCTTTTTTACGATAAGGATTACTAGCATGAACGCTACAGTTAAAAATCAAAAAACATCTCCAAAATATCAACTTACCAATCAAACAATTCTTCGCGAAGGTAAAAAACTTTATCGCATTAAGGCGTTAAGAGATTTTGGTGATGTTAAAGC
>NZ_JBHIRB010000095.1:0-881 GCF_042196845.1 Bartonella sp. AA9NXGY | reverse complement strand
TATGGACCAGCCTTTAATGTTTTAGTTGCATCCGGTCTGTTAGGTTATGTGAGTGATGGCAAACAAACCACTATTGGTTTTGATGGGCATAGATATGACTTTGTAAGCCGATGGATTGGCGGCAATGGCTATACTTATGAGACAATACCTGCTGGCAGTAACTGGTGGAAAGAAACATGGAATATGTTCAAAAATCCTTATAATCCTCATACTTGCCTTGGAGATGCGGGTCCAAAATGTCGAGATATATATGGACTTTCCCATCGAGTACAATTCCCTTTAAGGAGGAAAAAATGAAACAAACTTTAAAATTATTAAGCGCTGTAACTTTGTTAAGTATAGCTGGATGTCAGTTTAATAAACCTCCTGCAGGATACTTCACGGTGTGGGAGAAATCAGGAGCAGATCGGCTTGAGGTAAAAAAAGCACTTTTAGAATGTGGAATGCCAGCTCCTTATGATGTATTTCCAGAAAACAGAAATTTAAGCAACAATGCATGGGCAACCATAGAAGCTTGTATGATTCAAGCTGGTTTCCATGATAAATATGATAGGGGGGGGGGCTGGTGTGGAAATCATAAAGCCGAAAACTTGCCCATTTGTCGTCCAGGTGCTGTTGTTCCACAGCGCAGTGTCAAGAAGCGCTTAAATAGCCCGTTTTGTAAAAAACATCCAGAACAATATGAATGCTATCCTTAAGTCTTGCTTGTGATGATCAACAATCCGCCATCCTTGCCTTCTCTTGGAATGGCGGGACTGTTCCCTCAATCCAACATTTCAATATTGTTCACCGTTGTTTTAATGAAGCGGTGACAGGAAATATCAACAGGCTTATGAGCTTTTTTATTGTAAATAAATCCATTGAAAGAGGGGAATAATGAA
>NZ_JBHIRB010000094.1:0-900 GCF_042196845.1 Bartonella sp. AA9NXGY | reverse complement strand
TCCAAAGCTATTCTAGAGGCTTCTGTTGTGCTCTGTTGGGCTTGCTCCGCTTTCGCTATTGCACTATCTGCTGCACTTTTCGCTTCTAAGGCTATCGCTTTGGCATTACTTGCCTCTTCTTTTGCTTCTTCTGATACGCTCTTCGAAGAAGTCGCTGTTTGATTTGCTTCATTCGCAACTCTCTCTACACTTTCTGCTTTAACCTTTGCTTCTTCTGATAAACTTTTAGCATTAGAGGCTGTTTGACTTGCTTGTTCACTCGTGGATTTCGCTTCAGTCGCAACAGTCTTTAAACTTTCCGCTTTAGATTTCGCATCGCTAGCCTCTCTTACAGCTTGCTCTACTTTCGCTGTCGCCTTATCAACGGCGCTTTTTGCTTCCTCCGCCAAACCCTTCGCCTCAGATGCCGTACTCTTAGCTTCTCTTGCTTCTGTTAATGCTGTAGTCGCTGTAGATTTTGCTTCATTCGCAACTGCCTCTACACTTTCGGCTTTAGCCTTTGCTGTTTCTGCTGTCTCCTGTGATGCTGCTGCCAACCGTTTTGCTTCTTCTGATAATGTTTTAGCTGCCTCAGCACTCCCTTTCGCATCATTGGCTATACTAGATGCCCCGCCCGCTGTTGTTTTCGCAGAAGTCGCTTCTCTTAATGCCTGTTCTGATGCCTTTTGCGCCTCTGTAGATGCCGTATTCGCTTTTTCCGCTAAACTTTTCGCCTCTTCTGACGTGCTTACAGCTGCCTCTGATTGTGATTTGGCTTCTCTTGAAGCTGTTAATGCTGTCTCTACTCCCGCTTGTACTTGTGAGGCTGTTTTTGTGAGTTCTGTAACAGAAGATGTCGCACCTTCTGATAACTCTTTTGATTGTTCTGCAATATCCTTGGCATCATCGGCTGCCTGTTTG
>NZ_JBHIRB010000093.1:0-911 GCF_042196845.1 Bartonella sp. AA9NXGY | reverse complement strand
TAACAATAACAAAAAAAATAAAAATATTATTTTATCAAAAAGAGAAATTGATTTTGAAAATTTAGAAACAAACGATTTGGTTGACGAGCCAATCGAATGTGATGTTGAAAGCCAATCAGAACAAATCAAAACGATAGAAACCAAACAACCAATCATTCACGAGCAAAATACCAACACTTCAAACAAAGCTAACAACCGATGGCAAATTGACGAAGCGATGATTGCGAAATTGCCTTCACGAAAAGTTAAAAAGGTTGGAAAACAACTTTCAGAAATCGTTGATAAGATAATGCCTGCTTATTTTCCAGAGAAAGCAAACTTTTTTGAAGGAACAAAGAAAATAAGGGAAAAACAAGAAGTTGAAAGAATACTAGAAGATTTCAAACCCGATTTTCAATACGCAACTGAACAAGGATTAACGCATGATGAAGCCTTATCAGAATTTGAAAAATTTGTACGCTTTTCAAAAACCAATCCATGTCACAATGCAAATGAACGCGATTGGCAAAGCGCTTGGGATAATTGGATTACGCATCCAGAATATGGATTGGTAATTAAGAAACACAAAAAATCAGAAGTGAAAAAACTATATGAAAGCGCATGTTATAAACCACCGTCAAACAATTTCGCAAATAACCTTTCAGAAAGCTTCAATCAACTTGCAACAGCGATCTACGCTTAAAGACACTTATGGATCCGAAAAAACAGCAAAGTAGTGAAGTTTGCTGATGATTTTGAGAATAGATATGCGTTTAAATTGACAGAAAGGCACCGTACAGAGCGATTTAAAGATTTTGTGATAAAAACCACATTGAAATTAAAAACGCTTCTGTACGGTCCATTTTGAGGCAAATAAACCCATTGGTAAAGTTATGGATTTAGATAGGGGATATTAAACCAGATGTTTTTAA
>NZ_JBHIRB010000092.1:0-937 GCF_042196845.1 Bartonella sp. AA9NXGY | reverse complement strand
GTTCTTCATTTTCGCACATCACTAAGAGAATTTCATCAGAATTTATAAACACTGGTTTATTCACAAATGCCTCCATATGCCTATTGGCAAAAGTTATTTTCTAAGATATGGGAGATAAATATATGCAAAAAGTGCAAGTGTCAACATAAAAATGTAAAAAGTGCATATTTATGCTAGATATGTTTTTTTAAAAAGTGCACTATCCACAATTTATGGAGATACAAAATGCAAATAGCGGAACAAGATTCTAATCTTTTAAAAGGGTTTTCTCAGAAAGAAAAGGAAACTATAACTTATCTTTTGATTGCCTTAAAAACTCAATATATAAAATCACAGACTTCTTGTTTTCTTCAGAAAGATCACGATAAAAATTCATAAATTCTTGATCAACATCATTGAAGAAATTGGGGGGGGGCTCGTTAAAAAACTCAGCTATTTTAACTAATTCCCCAATACTTATGCTTCTTGATTTTCCATTTTTGTAAGGATTAATCATTCTGCTTATAGTGGATTGATGGATTCCCAAGTAGGCGGCTAGTTCTATTTGAGCACCGTGTCCGCGCTCGTCTAATTTTTTTTCTAGCCATTGTTGGATACTTTTTTCAATATTGCTACTCATAATTTAAATATTATCCCTAAAAATACGTAAAATGCAAAAATGTGAAAGGTGCATTTTTTGTTGACATATGTAAAAAGTGCAATTATTTATTGTGCTGTTATGGAGATTACATATGCCTTCGAGATTAATTATAAAATATTTAGGTGGTTTCAAAACTGTAGCAACCATAGTGCAAAGAGATGTGTCATCTGTTTATAGATGGCGTGACATGCCAGCAAAACACCAGCAAAAAATTTTAGATTACGCACGTGATCATGGGATAGATTTGCGTCCAGAAGATTTTTTTTATCCCGAGCGCTTGCAGAGATTAATGCAAGA
>NZ_JBHIRB010000091.1:0-952 GCF_042196845.1 Bartonella sp. AA9NXGY | reverse complement strand
TAACTTAGGAGTATCACCACCTGTTAGCATCGCACTAAGCATTTGCGGATTACGTGCCATAATAGCAGCTTCTTCTTCACTGTACCCTTTAGATTTTAGGTATTCGACGGTCTGATTAACCTGTCCTCTTTTTTCTCTTTCCATATCACCACGACGAAGATTCATAGCTGCATTCGCTAAACTTTGTGCTATCGTCCCATCTGATAATGCATAACCAATCCCATAATCTGATAATCTTTGTAAAAACTCAGGACTACGCAAGTAATCCCAAAAACTCTGTTGAGAACCAGTATCTTGGTGAGGAACAGTACTCTGTTGTGGCTGTACAGACTTCTGTGGTTCTACAGATGAAATAGGCTCTGGTAATTGAGACGGCTTTGGTTTCAATGATGCCAAATCTGAAGTTTCAATTGCATTAGGCAAAGGTTCCATACCTAAAGGATTTGGTTGTGAACCAAAGGTCGCTACTGGTAAAGAAGGGACTAAAGACGGTACATACGGTTTTCTGCCTGCCGATCTTAAAGACGAACTTACATCTGGTAAAGGTGAAGTATTTTTAGCTAAACCTAAAGGATTTGATTGTGAACCAAAAGTTGCTATAGGGGAAGAAGGGGTTAAATAAGGTAAATTATTTGCCTGTTGTTTGGCGTCTTCTAGATCGTTGAAACGTATACGTGGTACATATTGGCTCATTACATGCATAGACTTAAGAAGTCTTGATAACATGTTATCGTTACTATTTTGCATAACTACCTCACTTTTTTCCTGCAAAATTAGCAATACTAGCTAAAATCCCTATAGCGTTCTTCCAAGGGTCGTTACCATGCATCTTAGATTCTGACACATTATTCGTTGTCGTGCCGTAATTCCTTGCAAAGCCATGACCGGCGTTCATAAGCATATTCAACCTATTCCAGCCGCTATTGTCTTGTTCCAGCCAACGTTCTCTATT
>NZ_JBHIRB010000090.1:0-955 GCF_042196845.1 Bartonella sp. AA9NXGY | reverse complement strand
AAACGCGCCGTTACATAGCCTTGATCCAAATAAACTTTGGTTAACTTCTTGATTAAGAGCTGAATATCAAAAAGACCGATACATCTTCCAACATAAGGCTCTGTTACGGCTGATATAGAGCGCTTTTTGACATGATGCACTCCCTCAACAACAACAGCATGAATTGGAAAACATTGCTTCCCACCCAAAAGCGTTTCTGGATTTTGCTCTGAAGGCGTCTTGATCCTTTTAGGCGTTAAAGACCGTAATTTCTCAATTCTTTCTAATTGCTGCTTTTCTGAATACCTACGAGAAAAATTATCTGTTGGGGAATGAAAAATAGCTGAGGAGCGCGCATAAACATTTACACCTGTAAACAAGCCAAAGAAAACAACAATGGCACGAAAAATTCTCAAAAGAGAACTTTGGCGTAAAAATACAGAAAACAATACAGATTGCCCCCGCTTTGCATTATTCATGAAGCATTCTTTAAAAGAACTTCATGGAACCTCTAACAAGTCCACTCAAAACAGCCACTGCCCTATGACGCTTTTAACAAAAGCACATGCCTCTGTTACCAAAGAAAAGTGACACCCAAAACTGCTTTATTTTAACTGCTGAAGATCTCTCCCCCACATTTATGTAAAAAGACCTCTAAACAAAACTGTTTAGCCCGTCAATGGTTAATACATCAATATCCCCATAAATATAAAGGATAAGTTTGCTCAACCATATCCCCTTGCATTCATAGAGTGAACCTTCAAAAGACGCCTAATCTATGAGTTTTAGGGGTTTTGAGTATTTTGAGGGTTTTAAACACCTTCAAAACCTATCTATAAACTTATCAAAATACTCATTCTGATATATTAAAGCCCATAGTACATTTATCTTGATTAACCCGTGAAATGAATAGCAAATTTCACTACTTTGCTGATCTTATTCCATGTCATGGGCTGTTGATAAGCAGCCTTAAAGA
>NZ_JBHIRB010000089.1:0-967 GCF_042196845.1 Bartonella sp. AA9NXGY | reverse complement strand
ATTTCTATGGACCAGCCTTTAATGTTTTAGTTGCATCCGGTCTGTTAGGTTATGTGAGTGATGGCAAACAAACCACTGTTGGCTTTGATGGGCATAGATATGACTTTGTAAGCAGAATTATTGGCGGCAATGGCTATACTTATGAGACAATACCTGCTGGTAGTAACGTTTTGACAGAATGGTGGAGAGTGGTCATGAATCCCATAAGTCCCCATACTTGTCTTGGAGATGCGAGTCCAAAATGTCGCTATAATTATGGCTCATCTCATCGTGAACAATTTCCTTTAAGTAAATCATGGAGTAAAAAATGAAACAAACTCTAAAATTATTAAGTGCTGTAACTTTGTTAGGTATTGCAGGATGTCAGTTTAATAAAACTCCTGGGGGGTATTTGAGCGCGTGGGAGAAAAATGGTGTTACTGATTTTACTGAAATAGGAAAAGCCTTATTAGAATGTGGTATGCCAGCTCCTTATGATGTATTTCCAGAAAACAGAAATTTAAGCAACAATGCAATAGCAACGATTCATGCTTGTATGGTTCAATCAGGTTTCCGCTATAAAGATGAAAGGGGGGGGGATGGTGTGTAAACCATAAAGCCGAAAATCTCCCGATTTGTCGTCCAGGTGCTGTTGTTCCACAGCGCAGTGTCAAGAAGCGCTTAAACAGCCCTTTTTGTAAAAAGCATCCAGAACAATATGAATGCTATCCTTAAGTCTTTCTTGTGATGATCAACAATCTGCCATCCTTGCCTTTGCTTGGAACGGCGGGATTGTTTTCTCAACCAATCATCTCAATATTGTTCACCGTTGTTTTAAGCAGCGGTGACAGGAAATATCAACAGGCTTATGAGCTTTTTTATTGTAAATAAATCCATTGAAAGAGGGGAATAATGAAGAAAATCTTAAAACTATTGAGTTGTATAGCTCTGTTAAGTATCACTGGATGTGTTAACTCAATTCCCTCAC
>NZ_JBHIRB010000088.1:0-972 GCF_042196845.1 Bartonella sp. AA9NXGY | reverse complement strand
GAAAATTCAAAGACTAACACAAGAGCTTAAACAGCGTGATGAAGCAGTAAAAGCGCCGCCTCATAAGAATAAGAAGAGTAAGAAGAAGGGTAAGTGAGGAGTGGATAAGATGACAGTTAAAAAGAAGTATGAATCTACTGATGAAACAATCGAAGTTAATGGAGTTACGCTTCATCGTATACGTGCTTTAAGAAATTTTAGAGATGTGTACGCAGGTGACTTAGGTGGCTTTATTGAAAATGAAAGCAATTTAAGTCATGAGGGAGACTGTTGGGTTGGGGACGATGCAAAGGTTTATGGTAGTGCTAGGGTTTACGGTCGAGCCAAGGTTTTTGGTAATGCCAACGTTTATGATAACGCTCATGTTTATGGCAATGCCATTGTTTATTTTGATGCTAAAGTTTTTGGTAATGCACATGTATACGGTACAGCAATAATTTGTGAAAATGCCCGTGTGTGTGGTGATGCATGGATTGATACAGGTTTTATTAGTGGTTGTGATTTAGTTAATAGTAGTAAAAAGAAATACGAACTTACAGACGATACAGTTGATCTCGGTCCTTTCAAGTTACACCGAATACGAGCATTGAGAAGCTTTGGCAAAGTAAAGAAAGGTGATTTAGGTGGCTGGGTAGAGAGTGAAGAGAACCTCAGTCACGAAGGTAATTGTTGGATTAGTGGTTTAGGGGCTGTTTTTGGTGGCGGCAGATTACGTGGTGATCACCTAGTTCCAAACTTTAATTACATTTCCAATACGACTTATAAATTGTCTATGTTAACACCACAACAATACATGGCATCTCTACCTTGGCACCGTAGAATATGGGAGCGACTCCGTTATTATTGGGAGTGCGGAATATGGCTTTAGAGCTTCATAAACGTGATGAATAATACAATTCTTTGTTTTGATCTAGGTACCAAAACGGGGTGGGCGATACGTGGTGCAAGTGGTGACATGTTCAGTGGTACCGT
>NZ_JBHIRB010000087.1:0-983 GCF_042196845.1 Bartonella sp. AA9NXGY | reverse complement strand
TCTGCTTTTGGTGTTCAGTTTCCTGATTTTGAGGGACTTTTTTCTGCTGCTGATGAGGAAGAAAATTTAATCGCAAATGCAACAGAAGCACTCCAACTTTATTGTGAAGATATAGATAGAGTGCCTATTCCTTCAAAATTTGAAGAAGTCATACAACGGAAATCTGTCAAAACAGCTTTGTCAGAAGGAGCTTTTTTAATACAAGTTCCTTTTATTGAAAATGATTCAGAAGTCATACGCACAAATATATCAATTGAACGAGGGCTTTTACGTGCAATTGATAATTGTGCACAAAAGAGAGGTTTAACAAGATCTGCTTTTTTGGCAACAGCAGCCCGTCACGAGCTTAATATTTAGCTCATCAATCTGGAAAAATTTCTCACTCTCGATTTTTTTACAAAAGCGTGTAATTGCATATGATCCGCAAACTATTAATGAAAATCAAAAGGCGGCAGGCAAACAAAACGCTATAGTTAAGAGGGATATAGCTATCATTGATATTATATACATGGCATCTAATATTTCTGGACCTGTCATTGCCTTTCCCTCCTATAATAATTTCACAATAATTTATAAAATCTAAAATGTTTTAGAAAATTTTATATATTCTATTTTAAAATAAAAAATATAGATTTTTTTGTTGGCATGGTGTAAAAAATTGCATTTAATGACGATACTGCACTAGTCGTATTGCGTCTAAAATTCAAAAATATCCCCAAAATTCAGTAAAATGTCAACTTGAAGCGTGGCTAGAAAGCCCTGTTTTCTAGATAATTCTGACTAATCAATTTTTCACAGAATAAAAATCAATATTTGACTAATGATGTCATTAATTATGACTCAAAAGGAGCAATGATGAAAGCTGTCATCACTAAGCCAATGTGTGTTGTTGGAGACAATAAAAGCACTGTTCGCTTTGAACCATCAACACCCAATAATCCATTTGTTGAAGTTTCCAATCAAGTCTACGCACGTCTCAAGCG
>NZ_JBHIRB010000086.1:0-1019 GCF_042196845.1 Bartonella sp. AA9NXGY | reverse complement strand
AGAAGTTCTGAGATAGCAGAATCGGCTTCTGGGAACACAACAAAATAAAGCGGTTCATTTTTATTCTCCGCATGTTGCTCTGCATAAACAGCCGCCTCATAGGGTGTTGTAAGAATACCATTGAGGAAAAAATGAACCTTGCCATCAGAACCTTTTTGTAAATTCTGTTGTTCTTCATCCGTTAAATAATGTGCGTGAGGAAACAATCCCGCCATTCCAAGCAAATGCAAGGATGGCGGATTGTTAATCATCACAAACAGCAAAACTTAAGGCTGGCATTTGCGACTATTTTTATATTTTTTACAAAACGGGCTGTTCAAGCGCTTCTTGACACTGCGCTGTGGAACAACAGCGCCTGGACGACAAATGGGCAAGTTTTCGGCTTTATGGTTTACACACCACCCCCCCCCCTTTCATCTTTATAGCGGAATCCTGATTGAACCATACAAGCATGAATTGTTGCTATTGCATTATTACTGAGCTTGCTGCTTTCTGGATCCTTATCATAAGGGGTTGGCATACCACATTCTAACAAGCCTTTTCCTACCTCAGTAAAATCTGCTCCCGGTTTCTCCCAAGCAGTCAAATATCCTGAAGGAGGTTTATTAAACTGACATCCAGCTATACTTAACAAAGTTACAGCACTTAATAATTTTACGATGTGTTTCATTTTTTACTCCATGATTTACTTAAAGGAAATTGTTCACGATGAGATGAACCATAATCATATCTACATTTATAACCTGCATCTCCAAGACAAGTATGGGAACTTATGGGATTCATGATCACTCTCAACCATTCTGTCCAAACGTTACTACCAGCAGGGAGTGTCCCGTAGGTATAGCCATTGCCGCCAATAATTCTGCTGACAAAGTCATATCTATTCCCATCAAAGCCAATAGTGGTTTGTTTGCCATCACTCACATAATCTAACAGACCGGCTGCAACTAAAACATTAAAGGCTGGTCCATAGAGATTGATAGTCGTGTTTTCGTTGGCTATACCGTGAACACCTTCTT
>NZ_JBHIRB010000085.1:0-1028 GCF_042196845.1 Bartonella sp. AA9NXGY | reverse complement strand
ACAGAAAAGACTGTCACACAAGCATTTTCGCATAAACCAACTGTTTCGGGGGTAATACAATCTAGTGGCAATCTCATCATTAACGCTGATACCATTGACAACCATTATAGCACTATAGAAGCGGGGGGAAATGCCGATATCCAAGCCAAGACGCTGACCAATTTAGGTGCAACGGCTTATAAAAAAACCTATATGGGTTGTAATGCCAATACCCAGGATGGTTATTGTTATGGCTATAAAGCTGATGGAAGCCGCGATGTTTCTTTAGATATAGCCAATGGCAAGGATCGCCAGATTGGTTCAGAAGCTTTGGAGAGCGTTCCTGGTCTTGTCCAAGCGGGTGGCACGTTGAATTTGGTGGTCGATCAACTCAATAACACGGCAGCGGAAGGTTCGATTACAGGGGATGCGCATTTTAAAGCACAAGCAGTTGAAGGCAATCCACTGGAGTCCTTAAGTGGTTTAACTGGGGTTGATGCTCTCTTTACACCAAAAGTGGATCTCAATAATGCAGGAGAACTGTCTGAGGGGCTCCCTTTACCAAAGCCCCAATCGGGGGGTGTTGGGGGCACGCTACCCAATCAAAATTTCATTTATGAAACGCGGGCAGAATTTCTTGATGTCGGCAAGTTTTATGGCTCAGCCTATTATTTGAACAGAATTGGTTACAATCCTGACAGAGAGATTTTTTTCTTAGGCGATGCTTATTTCGAAAAGGAATTGATTGAAAAACAAATGCGTGATCTTGTGGGTCAAGGTTTGGGTAAAGGCTCCTTTATTCCTGGAAGTGATGCCATTGAACAAGTCAAAACTTTGCTGGATGTCGGGGCAGACTATGCAAAAGCCCACAATCTCCCCTTTGGTGAGGCTTTGAGTGAAGAACAATTGGCTTCTCTAGAAGCCCCGATGGTGATTTATGTGCGCCAACAGGTCAAGGGCATGGATGTTTACGCACCGGTGCTTTACATCCCTGAAAAAGACAGAGCCTCCTTTGTTTCTGCTGGGGCTTTGATCATGGGCGATGATGT
>NZ_JBHIRB010000084.1:0-1041 GCF_042196845.1 Bartonella sp. AA9NXGY | reverse complement strand
TGTTATCTGATCAATTTTATTGAAAAGTTGCGTGAAAACTGTAAAGTTCATGGAATTCCTCTTTAACGAATTTTCAATTTTTTATCACTTTGGAACATAGATACATGCTAAACGCCTCATTTTCATTTATACATTACCTAAGTGTTTTCAGCATGATATCTTGGCTTTGATAAAATCTTTGTGCTTCTCTTAATTGTTCAGAGAGTACTGAACCTTCTACATTGGTTTTTGTTTTCATGAAAAAAGCAAATGTTGTAAAAAGCTTTATTGGTTAGACCTTATTATAGGCATATTTTTGTAGTTAGAGGCTACAATTTTTCTGTACAATTTACGTTTTTGTATTTCGATAAGAGTCTCTTCGTCATCGCTTAAATTTCTGACCATTTGTAGCTTTGTATATTCATTTTGGATCATGGCTGACATGGTCTTGATGCGTGTTTGCAGTTCGAAAACTTCTTTGAGATCTTTTGTTTTATTTATCTTATCTAAGAAATCGTCCATTTGTTTAAAGCGGTTCTCTGCGTCTTGAAAAGTTTGAAAACTTACAGCTTTTTCGACAATTCCACTATATTTAAGACGCGTATTAATTATTTCGCGCATTTTATAATACGGCAACTTCTGGAAGCCGTACCTTTTCTCTTCGAGAATAATCTCATTAAATCTTTTTTTAAATTCCCCAGTAGCTATGGCTTGGTAGTTTGTCTGTGTTTTTGGGTAGATAGAAGGCAAATCTTGTATGAAAGAATTCTTGTTTTCTCCTATTGTTGGTTTTTGTATCCTATTTCCTGTTATAGACTGATGAATTTTTTTCGCGTTTTCGATCTGGTTTTCGTTTGTTTTAATTTGTTGTTCTAACAACTTAATAATTTCCAGATATTCTGCTTTTGAAAAAGGACTTTTAACAGTTGAACCTTGAGTCCCAGAACCCCAACTAAAGTTAGACGTTAGAGTTAAATTTATCATCCCCAAAAGGGTAATCATTCCTGTTATAATAAATCGCTTTTTCATCTGTCTCCTCGCTTAATTTCGGCAGGGATTGTT
>NZ_JBHIRB010000083.1:0-1050 GCF_042196845.1 Bartonella sp. AA9NXGY | reverse complement strand
TTTGTTTCTGCTGGGGCTTTGATCATGGGCGATGATGTCAATATCACCAGCCAAAATACAAGCAATTCCACAATAACTAATTCAGGGCGGATTGCGGCAAACCACCAATTGCATGTGCATGGTGGGGATATCCTCAGTCAAGGGGGGCATTTTGCTGCTGGTGGGGATGCTGTTCTCCTTGCGGAGAAGAATATTCGTTTAGATGCAGGGCGCACAACGGTTGACGGCGTGGAGACCGTTTTAAACACCGAGGCGCTTTCTGCTGGTGGTAATGCAACGGTGATTGCTAAACAAGATATAACCGCCTCAGGGGTGGGGATCACCACCGGAGGTGATCTTGCCATGGCTACAGAAGAAGGCAACTTGACGATCGGTTCAGCAGAAACCCATTACCATGATGAACACGGTGATGCTACCATGCATCATAAATCAGAAGTCAACTCTGGAGGCTCAACGACACTTCTCTCTGGACAAGATTTGAATATTTTAGGCTCTGATGTTCAAGCAACGGATAAACTTCTCTTACAAGCTGAGGGCAATGTTTCGATTGATGCCACACGCAACAGTACCAATAG
Organism: Bartonella sp. AA9NXGY; assembly: GCF_042196845.1. NCBI lineage: Bacteria > Pseudomonadati > Pseudomonadota > Alphaproteobacteria > Hyphomicrobiales > Bartonellaceae > Bartonella > Bartonella sp. AA9NXGY. The sequence continues at coordinate 475 of NZ_JBHIRB010000083.1, read as the reverse complement.
TCATCGCGGGGATCAAACCTTTCATGTCGCCGTGCACAATGGCTCTCATTTAAGTTCTGGAAAAGATACCACTGTCATCTCAGGTCAAGATATCCATATTGCTGCTTCCGATATAGATGCCAAGGGCAATGTTGGTCTTGGTGCCCAAGGGGAGATAACAATAGGGGTGAGAAACGATGAGATGGAGTATCATCTTCGCACCAAAAACACGAAAGTGGATATGCAAGCCTCTCATGCCGTTGGATCTTCGATAAAATCGGGAGGTGACACCACGGTCATTGCAGGGCAGGATGGCAAACCGCATGATCTTAGCATCACAGGCAGTTCCATTGCGGCTGATGGCAAGGTAGGGCTGAAAGCCAGCAACGATGTCCTGATCAATAATGCAGAGGATAGCTTACATTATGAGATGTCGTATCACAAAGACGGTGGGGTGTTTAGTAGCAGCAAATCTGAGCATAACAAGATGGATGTG
>NZ_JBHIRB010000082.1:0-1051 GCF_042196845.1 Bartonella sp. AA9NXGY | reverse complement strand
ATTGAAGGTATTGATACGAATTTCAAGAATGTGAATAACAACCTAACGAATAAGTTTAATGAACTTACTGAAAACATTACGAATATTACTCAGGAAGTTCAAGGCGATGCGCTGTTGTGGGATAAGGACGCAGAGGCGTTTGTAGCGACGCATGGGGACAATAAAGAGAACAGCAAGCTTACATCACTTGCAGCTGGCTCTATAGTATCAGGCTCGAGTGATGCGATTACGGGTGGACAGATTTATGATCTGCAAAAACAGTTTGCTGGCTATTTTGGTGGTGGTGCTGGTTATAATGAGAAAGGCGAATGGCAAGATCCGGATTTCCAAATTCAGACTTTCAGCAATGATGGTACGAAAGGTGATAAGAAGAGCAGTAATAATGTTGCAGGTGCGTTTAATAACATTAATGACAGCATGAGCACTATCAACGCTCGTATTAAGGAAGTTTCAGAAGGATTTGCACAAGATTCTTTATCATGGAGCAAGGCTGAAGGTGCTTTTGTCGCCTTGCATGGAGAAAAAGATGGTGAGAAGACACACAGCAAAATCACATCACTTGCAAATGGTGATATTACTGCTAGCTCAAGCGATGCTGTAACAGGAAATCAGCTATATGCTCTAGGTAACAGTGTTGCGCAGTCTTTAGGTGGTGATGCTAGTTATGCAGGTGGCGCTTGGACGGCTCCAAGTTTCAAAGTTAAGATTGTTAATGAGGATGGTACTAAAGTTGAAGAGAAGAAGTATGATACTGTATCGGAAGCATTTGCTGGTGTAGGAACATCTTTTGAGAATCTTCAAAAAGAGTTTACTCAAAACAACACGGAGGTTACTGAAAATATTAAGCAGAATGCGTTGTTGTGGAGTGATTCTGAAAAGGCGTTTGTAGCAACACATGGAGAGGGTGATGAGAAAGGCAACAGTAAAATTAAGTTTCTTTCCAATGGAGAGGTTTCTGCAAGCTCAAGTGAAGCGGTCAATGGTTCTCAGCTTTTTGATACGAATAAGACTGTTGCAACTTATTTAGGTGGTGGCGCTGAATATAAGGAAG
>NZ_JBHIRB010000081.1:0-1059 GCF_042196845.1 Bartonella sp. AA9NXGY | reverse complement strand
GCAAAAAGGCATTGTATCTCCAGCATATTCAAGGAGATAAAACATGGAAACTCGCATTCCTGAAAACACACCATTTGAGACGAATTTTCTAGGAGAAACGTCTCTAGAAGAAAAGTATTCACTCTTTCACACACCCATTTCATGGTCCGCAATCTTTGCGGGACTGGTGACGGCTCTTGCCACCTCAATCTGCCTCTCTTTTCTGGTTGCAGCTTTAGGCTTAAGCCAAATGGATTTCACTTCTTCAACCCCATTTGAAGGCTCTTTCCTCTCCTTTGGCGTGGGTTCTGTTATCGTTACACTGATTAGCCTAGCCTTGGGAGGCTTTGTAGCTGGACGTTTTGCTGAAACCTCAGGGATTCTTCATGGCTTTCTCACTTGGGCTCTCATAACATTGCTGATGACCCTCCAAGCCATCCACGTGGTTTCTAGTACAGCAAAGATAGGAGCTAAAACGGCTCTAGAAAACAGCTCCATGGTCCAACAAACCGTAGACAGCCTAAAAAACAATATTTCCCCTATACTTGCAAACTTAAACAGCGAAAGTCTTGAACAGTTTTTTGCAAAAAATAGTGACAATGATATCAATTTTGACCAACTTAGGAGTGAATTGCGCACCCTTCTCAATAAAAGCGACATTCCTGCTCTCAACCCTGATCGCTTGAAACAAACCTATCAAGCTGCACTCAATGATATTGGTTCTGCGATAACAGCTTTCAAAAATGATCCTTCTTACTATCGCACCACTTTAAAAAATCTTGGTGAGCGCCTGTCCGATCGTGTAGAAGATCTCACGACAAAATTTGATCGAAGTGATATCATCAACGCGCTCATAAAAGATGGCATGTCCCGTTCGGATGCACAAACAGCAGCCAACCATGCTGTTCAACTCTATCAAAGCGCAGAAGAAAAGACCGAAAAAGCCATCAAAGTCCTTGAAGAACGGGCAGAAACACTCTCAGACAATCTTGAGGATACAATCAAGGGAGCAAAAAACACTGCAACTAAAGCCACAAAAACAGCCTCCAATATGGGGTGGTGGGGCTTTTTAGGAAGTCT
>NZ_JBHIRB010000080.1:0-1079 GCF_042196845.1 Bartonella sp. AA9NXGY | reverse complement strand
CTTTATCTTTGCTGCTTCGTTTCTTGACCATCTTTCCAACCACATAAATGGGCTCCCTGCTTGTTATGCTTCAAAATATCTCTTGCAAGGTTGGAACTGATGACCTCAACATCCTGATTATCCAAATAAATGGGCAACCAGCCACCACAAGAAACAGACCTATTTGCCGCGCACCCAACGAGAAAGTTCAGAGCGCACACCAGCATCACTTTTTTGATTAACTTCATTTTCTACCTCAAGACGGGTTGTTGCTGTCTTTAAAGCATTCTCTGTTTGCTTTTGCCGTTCGCTTTGCTTGCCAAGCTGAAAAGCCTTGGCTAAAGCCATAAAAAAAACGGCTAAAGCCGCTGTAAACATAAGAGAATATTTCTTTAGCCAAAAAATCATAAGCGTTGCTCCCCAAACCGCTTGGCGACAATCACTATGCCCGTTACAGCCGCTAAAACCATGATGCCTGCTAAAGCCCATTGCACCGGACCATTGCCAACCAACAAGCCTCCAAACCCCGAACAAGACCCTATAATCGGGGCAAGTGCTTCTATCTTTAAAAGACCGCTTGCTGTTTTCGTTTCTACCCTTTGATAATTCGAAGAAACATAAGCCCCTTTTACCCATAATCCCGCTTCTGCTGCTCGACGGTTGGCTAAACCCGCAAGAGGCTTCCCACCGACCTTATTCCATTTCTGTAATTCTAAGGGTACGGCTTCATAATCCCCTTGATTAAGCTTCTTCAACAAGGTTGACTTGCGAAAAGCAGCTGTTCCTACATTATAGCAAAATGAGACCAATGCCGCGAATTGGCAATCCGTTAACGAAACCGTCACCGATTCCTCTACCGTCTGCTCAAATTGCTTTAAGTCTTCACAAAGGATTTCTTCTGCTTGCTTTTGGCTAATACACATGCCTTTTTTGACAAGGGGGTGACCCGCATTGCTGGTGTGACCATAACCAATCGTCCAGACACATGCCGTATCTCGATAAGCCTCTAAACGCAAACCTTCCCATTGTTTGATAAGCTCTAATCCTTCTTTCGATATCTTTCTCATCTGACGCTCCATAAAAAAAGCCCCACAAAAGTG
>NZ_JBHIRB010000079.1:0-1189 GCF_042196845.1 Bartonella sp. AA9NXGY | reverse complement strand
AACAAGCATTATTTATTCAATGATCTTAGAGACGATACCGGCACCAACAGTACGACCACCTTCACGAATAGCAAAACGAAGTTTCTCTTCCATCGCTATCGGAACGATCAACGAAACATCCATCGCAACATTGTCACCTGGCATAACCATTTCCGTTCCTTCTGGAAGCGTAACAATACCTGTAACATCCGTCGTACGGAAGTAAAACTGAGGGCGATAATTCGTGAAAAATGGTGTATGACGCCCACCTTCATCTTTTGTCAAAATGTAAGCTTCTGCTTTAAACCGTGTATGAGGTGTAACGGATCCTGGCTTTGCCAATACTTGACCACGCTCAATCCCTTCACGGTCAACACCACGTAGCAGAGCTCCTATATTATCACCCGCTTGACCTTGATCCAAAAGCTTGCGGAACATTTCAACGCCTGTAACCGTCGTCTTAGACGTTGGACGAATACCGATAATCTCGATTTCCTCTCCAACTTTAATAACACCACGCTCAACACGACCCGTAACAACAGTTCCACGACCCGAAATCGAAAAAACATCTTCTATCGGCATCAAAAATGGTTGATCAACAGGACGTTCAGGGGTTGGGATATAATTATCAACTTCACTCATTAAAAGACGAACAGCATCTTCACCAATGCTTTTATCCTTATCCTCAAGAGCTGCCAATGCAGAACCCTTAACAATTGGTATATCATCGCCTGGGAAATCATATTTGGATAAAAGTTCCCGAACCTCAAGCTCTACAAGCTCCAAAAGTTCTGCATCATCAACCTGATCAACTTTATTAAGAAAAACAACAATTGCTGGAACACCAACCTGACGTGCAAGCAAAATATGCTCACGTGTCTGAGGCATTGGGCCATCAGCTGCTGAAACAACCAAAATAGCACCATCCATCTGTGCTGCCCCTGTGATCATGTTTTTCACATAATCAGCGTGTCCTGGACAATCAACGTGCGCATAGTGACGATTTTCCGTTTCATACTCAACGTGTGCTGTAGAAATAGTAATTCCACGTGCGCGTTCCTCTGGCGCAGCGTCAATTTGGTCATAAGCTTTAAATTCACCAAAATATTTCGTAATCGCTGCTGTCAACGAGGTCTTCCCATGATCAACGTGACCAATCGTACCAATATTAACATGCGGTTTTGTTCGTTCAAACTTGCTCTTCGCCATT
>NZ_JBHIRB010000078.1:0-1235 GCF_042196845.1 Bartonella sp. AA9NXGY | reverse complement strand
TTTATTTTCAAATTGCAATGTTAAACCACCATTATTTTTTTTAAATGAGAGAAAATTAAAATCAATATATTTCAATAGGTTAAGATTTTACAGATCTTAAAAAAACAACCTATATAAAAATACAACCTATAAATTCAACTAATAATATACGTTTTGAGGGGTTTTGACGGTTTTTACACCTTCAAAACCTATAAGTAATATAAGAAAATGAATATACATAACTCTCTTTAAACAAAGCTTTTGAAAAGCATAAAGCACTCATTTTAGATTACGATATAATCTTTTAAAGGCAATTCAAAAGAAGCCTATTCACTTTAAGATGGGATTTCTTTTTAGAATAACGCATATAAACTGTCTTTTTGAGATTGTATCTAATCAACTTAACAAGAGAGGTATAGATTAATCGCTATGTTCTATACCCCTTATGAGTTTATCATACCCATTATGTGAGCATGCTTTATAAGTTATTCAGTTTCTCTTATTTCCAATTTTGGTAAGTTCTTAACGATTTTCATGGTTTCTAAACTTACGGTAATAACCCTTTGAAATAACTCTAGAGGGTAGGCAGGGTTGCCAATGGTTTCAACAGCATAGCGATTAGCATCATTAACAATGACGCTCTTTTTATCTGTTTTAACACATTGACGTTCCATAACCCATTCAAGAGCAGGCTTTCCATTGACTATATACTCATAAGCTTTAAGAGGTATATCCGTCATGATGATATTGCTATTATAAAAAACAGTCGATTTATCCTTTTCCTTACTATTCCCAGAAAATTTCATTTCTGTAACGTAGTAAAATTCTTCGGGATTAGAGATCTCTGTCTGTTTTGGATTACCCTTTTTAAAGGTGACTGGATAAGGTTTTACAGTTTCATAATTCACGTGCAAATGACCCAGTTCACGCCCTGCTGTTACGAACTTCCAAAAATCATCAGCACTCTTTACACAAGGAATGCGAGGTAATTCTTTACATAAATTATGCGCATAACGAGCACGGTAATCTTCTGAATGAAGTAGACCGTAAACATAATAGAATAGATCATCTTTTGTTATGGTTTCATTAGGATAAGCGGCTTTAAAATGTGCTAATCCTTCATCAGTAATGGCATCACGGCGTTGTAAACCAGCTGTTTTGTTTTCCTCTATAGAATTTGTAAATAAATGGGATTGTTTCTCACTTTTACTTTTTGAAACCGTAGTATCTTCGTAAATATAGCGTGGAAAACATTG
>NZ_JBHIRB010000077.1:0-1241 GCF_042196845.1 Bartonella sp. AA9NXGY | reverse complement strand
GTCTGCTTGCTTTCCTTTAAATACCTAAACTCATTCTCTTTCATTTTTTTCTTAATATCTTGAACCTGCTCTTTAAGCGCCTTAACTTGGTCGCGATAATGCAATGCAATACGAAACATCACTCCGCTTAAGAGCAAAACTGAAACCACTGCTATCCATAAAATCTCATTCGAACTCATCTTTATCTCCTTTAATTTTTATGAGGGCGGTCATCATGACCAATCTGTTGTGCTTCGCATTCCATTAAAAAAAGAATGCAACAAGCCGCATGTGCCAAGTGTGATAAATCACTCTCAGCATCCTTATGCTCTCCACCAAACCATGCTAATAAATGACGTAAAGCAGCACCGTGTAACCTGCTCCAGTGCATGCCATTACGCCAATTGTTTGCTCCGTACTTCTTTGCCCCAAACTCTAAAACTTTACCAATTTCAAGCAGTGCCAACGGCGGTATAAGCTCTACACGAGGCTTACCATCATCATTCTTATGCGCTTCATTTGCATTATGTGAACACATATAAACTCTGTCGCCACCATATTCTTCAGTGCCGCAAACATATGCATTTCCATAAATCTTGGCCTTACCATAAACCACGGCATGACCGAACACCTTAGCAGCATCACAAACCTTGGCATAACCACAAACCTTGGCGTTGCCATAAACCTTGGCGCTGCCATAAACATGGATATTATCGTAAACGTAAGCATTACCAAAAACCGCAGCTTCATCACAAACCTTGGCATTGCCAAATACATGCGCATTACCACAAACCTTGGCGTTGCCATAAATCGCAGCTGCTAAAAGAACATTGGCATTCTCATAAACACGGGCATTGTCATAAACATGAGAAAAACCAAGAACCTTGGCATTGCCAAAAACACGTGCATCACCATAAACCCATGCCCTATTCCCACCCCAACAATCGCCCTCATGAGAGAGGTTGCCTTCACTCTCTACAAAACCACCAACATCACCTGCTTTAACTTTTCCAAAGCTTCTCAATGCACGAATGCGGTGAAGAGTTTTTCCAGCAAACTCAATTGTTTCATCAGTAAGTTCGTATTTCTTTTCTACAGCCATCATCACCTCCTTAAGGCTGCAAAGTCTCACGCGCGCTATCAACGCCGGAACTTTTTGCAAATGTAGTCATTGGGGGGTGTTGCTCTTGCATTAATCTCTGCAAGCGCTCGGGATAAAAAAAATCTTCTGGACGCAAATCTATCCCATGATCACGTGCGTA
>NZ_JBHIRB010000076.1:0-1247 GCF_042196845.1 Bartonella sp. AA9NXGY | reverse complement strand
TGCTGCTTTTCTTCATCCGTTAAATAATGTGCGTGAGGTATTGGTTGTCCACGAGCGTCTCTTATAGGTACCCCATTTGCATCTATTTCATAGATTATATTACCCTTTTCATCACGGTCGACCACGGCAATGGGGTGCTCTTTGATAAACATGGTTTTATAGGAGTCATCGCTGTATTTAAACCCTTCTTCTAAGAGTTGAGTTGCCATTTCACGGTTTTCATGGACGATTTGTTCCAGCTTGCCTACATCGAGCTGTTGTACACCCTTATGGGCGCTGGCAGTATCACGATTAAGGGAGGCTATGGCTTGTTCCACGTCTTGTCCTGTCAATGCCTTCTGCCCTGCTTCATCAGTAATGACGATAGTGCCATTGCTGATAGCAGATTTGGTGTATCCTTCCTCTGAATCTTGGGCTTTTGAATGATCTAAGAGATTTTTAGCAATGTTTTTCCCGACACCATATTTACCCTGATACATCGGACCACCCGCAGAAATACTTAAACCTTGGCTGCTAGCTTGCGCATGCGCACCGTTGCTGATATCACTGGTGCTGATGCTTCCTGTGGTCAGGCTGTTTTTGTCCGCCGAGGCTGTGCTGGAAATAAGTCCTCCGGTCAGCGTTGTTTTATCTTTAACGTTGATCTTAAAACCGCCATCACCGGCTTTGATGCCTGATTGCTCCACAACACTGTGATAATCGCTAGAGGATTTATCCTTGTTCAAGGAAATATTGGTTGTGGCTGTACCATCCTTTTCTCGGCTATTATAACCAATGGAAACAGAGTTTTGCTTGCTGGAACTGTGTCCCGTATCACTGCGGCTGACAACGGTAAAATCACCCCCTACTTCCATTTCTACACGCTCTCCAGAAGCCACAGCACCTGCCAATGTGGTGTTTGCCCCACTCGTTGTGTGAACTGTGCCGGTGCCAATAATATGGCTGTTCTTCTGTTGAACCTCCTCACTGGAACCCTTGCCTTTACCAAAAGAAGCATTCCCCATCCACCCTGGACCACCGGTACCATAACTATACCCAACATTCATCGAAGCGCTTTGCGTATGATTTTGTGTGCTTTGCGTATTTTGCGCACTTTCAAAAGTGATATCTTCACCTGCTCCCATGGTGATATTTCCACTCTGTTTATCATTGCTTTGCATCGGGTTTGTGCCGGCAATAATATCGGCTCCAACACCATGGATGCTGCCTTTGTGGGCTTGCATATTAACAGCGCGTCCTGCTTCTAT
>NZ_JBHIRB010000075.1:0-1307 GCF_042196845.1 Bartonella sp. AA9NXGY | reverse complement strand
GCATTGATGTTGAAAACGGTCGTCGGATGGTCACGCTTGTTGAAGGACATTATAAACAAAAATACAATAAAGTCAATAGTTTGTTTGTAATTATTTTATATGAATCCACTCAAGAATCCACACTTTTATACGTGATTCATTTGACTATTTTTTATATAAGATTGCCATGCATGAATAGATCCAAAAAAGCTAATCATAAAGAAGTTTAAGAAGAAAAAACAACTTCAAAATGTCCTTCAAGCGTTTTAACTTCTTTCGGATTAACAATAATCTTTATATCGTTTCCCAATTTTGCCAAACACTCAAGCATTTTCATTTCACTAATTCCTCGAAATTCTCCACTTAAGAGTTTAGACAGTTTTGGTTGAGTCATTTTCAAAAGTTGACTAGCCTGTTTTTGTGTTAAGTTCTTTTCTTTCAGAATTTGACTAATCTTATGAGCAAGTTGCGCTTTGATAAGCATCTCTCTGGAATCTGAAAAGCCAAGATCCGCATAAACATTGGAACTACCGTGAAAAACATTGATCATTTTAATTCCCTTCTAATTGTTCTACTAACTTGAGACGTTCTTTAATCAGATTAATGTCTGGTTTTGGTGTTGCAATGCCACGGGTCGATTTTTTCTGAAAACAATGCAACACATAAAGAGATTTTTTATATTGTATCGTATAAACAGCGCGATAAGTTCCTTGAATATCGCGTTCAATAATTTCTAGAACATTGGCAGATCCAAACCCCTTGAGAACCTTAACATTTTCTCCTCTATCTCCTATCTGAGCAAGATAAAGAGCATAACCAATCCTTTGTTGAATAAGATCAGGAAGACTTTTTATATCTTTGAGTGAAGAACCAAGCCATATGATACGTTTTATTTTACTCATGATTATTAATATACCCATATGGGTATATTTTCAAGTGGTTATTCTAATTTTGTGATTTTTTAATAACTATTATTAATAAAATTGACTTGATAAAAATGGTAACAAAAAACCATAATTGTTTATTTATCTTATGAAAAGCTGCTTTGTAAAAACCAACGCTTCCAAATGTAAAAAGAACGTTTTTTGCAGATATTTATTGAATATGCATTTGCTTTTGATTGGATTGTTAAAGCTACCGAGCATTTTGATTTGTTTGATACGTTTGATAGCCATAACAAGCGTTTATAGGCTCTGTAATTCAAATGAGTGAGTAAAAATCAAACGCATCATTTACATTCCTTTTGATAAGTTTTCATATCTCTCATAGAGCGCTTGCAATATGATACGTTTTGTATATATGCATTCATTACTCCATTGTGGATGATT
>NZ_JBHIRB010000074.1:0-1409 GCF_042196845.1 Bartonella sp. AA9NXGY | reverse complement strand
CCGCCTTCAAAACGGCGCGATTGAAAATTCACGGTACCACTGAACATGTCACCACTTGCACCACGTATCGCCCACCCCGTTTTGGTACCTAGATCAAAACAAAGAATCGTGTTAATCACAGCGCCACTCCATACGAAATGTATTTTATAAGATTGTTTTTTTCCGAAAATGAAGGAAAGAAGGGTGTATAGGATATGGAAACAATACTTAAATGGATAAGTGCATTAGATACTACTGTCATTGCTATTCTTAATGGAATTTTCCTTTTTTGGTTTAGAAAACAAGACTTAAAAAAAATAGATGAACAAATAAAGCACCTTGAAAGCCAAGCTGAAACGGCAAAAAAACATCTCACCATCTTATGGCAAGAAAAAGAAACGCGAGACTTAGGTCCAAATCTAAAGGTTGTTATAGATGGGAAACCATACGCATATAGGAGCGGTAAAGATTTCTTTATTAGAGTAGATGTAATCATAAAAAATCCTACAAAATATTCAATAAAAATGAATAATTTTCAGATAGATAAAAAAAGTCCGTTTGCATTTGTTGAAGGTGGTTCTATAGATCATGTAATAGCTTTTACCCCTGAGAATGAAAAATACATGGGGTTTGAAAGCCCTTTTAGAGCAGACTTAAACTCTCAGGACATATGCGGCTATTTTAGTCTAAAAAGACATGAAAAAGCACTATTTACTCTCACAGTTCGCCACCTCAAACCAAATATCGAAACTGTACCAATCTTTATCATTGAACACACTTCATCAAATCACCCAGAAAGAGTGGTTCAAACTAAGTTTTGGCCTAGCTTTTTTCTATCTTTTGAAGAATAGAAAATGTTAGAAGGAGATAATTTTTGAATTATCTTTTCTTGCTCGTGTATTATTTTATCTTTTTCCATTATCTCATCTCTTAAATTTTGTGTCTTTTTATAGAAGTAATAAACGTGATAAAGTGCCACTACGTTACAAATTATTAATGTGATATATTTAGATAAATACTTAATTTCTTCTGGACTCATCCCTCTCACCTCACTTACTTTTCTTCTTATTCTTATGAGGCGGCGCTTTTACTGCTTCATCACGCTGTTTAAGCTCTTGTGTTAGTCTTTGAATTTTCTCGTCACGTTCTTTAATCTCTTGCTTCAGTTGTTTAATTTCCTCGTCGTCGCGTTCTTCAATCTCTTGCTTCAATTCTTTAATTTCCTCGTCGCGTAATTGCACATCTGCTTTTAGTGTCCGTATCTTTTCACTTTTCCGTGTAAACTCTTCTCGATACGCATCTATACTTTGTTTTAGTTCTTCAGTCTTTTGTTTAAGTTCTTTAATTTCCTTGTCACGTGATTGAACATCTGCTTCGAGTGTCATTACAACTTCACTTACATTTCTGAACGCCTTTTCATGCTCTTCAGT
>NZ_JBHIRB010000073.1:0-1566 GCF_042196845.1 Bartonella sp. AA9NXGY | reverse complement strand
TCTTTTCCCTTGTTTGGTGCCTCGAGTGTGATTTCTGTTGTGTATCCGCTTTGTTTTTCATAGCGGTGGGTGACGGTCGCGGCTTTCCATGGTCCATTGATTTGCCCACGAAACCCTTGCAATAAAAGAGGTTGATCCGCCATAATTTCAGGGCGGCCCTCAAGGGTCAAAGAACCACTGCCTACAGCACGACACAACCTGTCCGACTCGGAAGCAGCAGCAGCTCGTGCTTCCTCCTCACAAGTGTAACAAGTGCGAAGACGCCGCACGGGACCGCTAAACCCTGTCTGATGTTTGACTTGGCATTGCTGCCCTTTTGAGCGATCAAAATAAGAAGCTTCAATAGTGCCGTATTGCGTACGTGGCTCTAATGTAAATTCCCAGTTGGAACAGTCGTGCTTATGGATGTCGAGTGCTGGTAAGTTATCTCCGCTTAAAAACAAAAACTTATTGTCTTTGATTAAAAAACGCGCCCGCATGCGATCGGCAAGGCGGGTTAAAAAATCAACAGCCGATTGATCTGTTCGAATCACATAAGGCAAAGTTTGTTTGGTAAATTGGGGACTGACCTTTGCTTGATAGCCATGGCGTTTGGCAAGTGTCTCAACAATCTCACCAACAGTTTTGTGGTCAAAATGTTCACTCACCTGTTCTTTGAGCTCTTTACGCATCGAGGCACTTTTGCCACAAAGGCGCAAGATCTCTCCATCACTGCCACCACAACTTACAACCGATTCGACAACAAAACACCCCATAAAGGCACTGATGCTGTTCTCATAGCCAAAAATCACTTGCAGAGTGCTGTTGCTTGAGGGAATCTCTAAATCATTGCCACCATCATCAAACTCTGCTTCAAATGTATCGGCTTCATTGCCCGCATGGTCCGTAATGGTTGCCGTTAAAAGACGCTGGTAAAAAACCTCATGAACAGGTTTGTCTCCCACCTTGACCATAATAAAAGGGTGTGTACGCATTAATCCCATAGCCGCTTCACCATGCTTTGGGGATTAGACAACACAAATTCAGGCAGAATGACCTTTAAGCCCCGTGGTAAAAACACACCATATTTGACAATCTCTGGATTGGCTTCCAGTGTAGCTTCTAAATAGCCTTTGAGTAAACCAGCTTGCCTCCGGTCTCTGAACACTGCCATGACATGGTGAAAGCAGAGGAGATCGAGGCTCATATCCTCTAGCTCTACAACAACATGCTTTTCTGGTATCTTCATAAAGTTTGTCCCACTTGGATTTGTCTCTCTTGGTATTGTCCTTGTGGTTTTCCGCCATTAAAAAAGGGAAAGAGCGTAATGGAATAGCGGATGCGCTGGGATTGACCAGAGCAACTGATATAGTCATGGTCTTTATTGATCGTGGTGATTACTACGGGTCCATGGAGAAGGACACTATAGGTGGTATCATTGATCCAATGAAGCATCTGGACCGGCTTTGCTCTTCGGATAGTTGTAGTGATGGCATCAATGGCTACCCGATCACCAAATTCTTCTGGAAACCAAACCCCATGAATGGTTTTTGCATCATTGCCATAGCCGGTAAATTGCAAACTGGG
>NZ_JBHIRB010000072.1:0-1610 GCF_042196845.1 Bartonella sp. AA9NXGY | reverse complement strand
CGGGGTAAAAATACCCCCCACAACAGAGGAAATAGCTGCCCCAGCCACTTCTATCGCTGTCCCGATCCAACCAAAAGAGGCAGCAAATGCACTTCCTGAGACAGCAATCCCCCGTAAAGCCCCGACCAACAAGGTCATGGGGCGTAAGAGTCGGAGTGCACTTGCCCCAAGACCCGCGGTTAGCAAGCCCAGCGAGCGCCCTGCGGCTGCTAAGCCCCGCCAGCTTGCAGCAACACCACGACTGAGTACTCTAAGCTTGATAAAAGAGCCCATCAATTGAAGAAGCCCAAGACGTGTGCCAGCCATGGTAAAGCGCAACACGCGCAGAGCAATATTAAAAGCCATCAGAGCGGCAATGGTTTTGATAATGGCGCTTGTTAAAGTTGGGTGCGCATTCGCCCACGCCATAAGCCCATTGGTAAAATTGCCAACACTTTCCATCAAACTGTTGAGGGGGGGCAGAAGCACTTCACCAATGGTGATGCCCAGAGCCACAATACGGTTTTGCAAGAGTTCAAATTGCCGCATGGCACCGGTTGCTTGTTTGTCTGCTTCTTGCTCTACCGAACCTTTAAAGACTTGTGGATCTTTCACATAATCTAAAGCTTGCCCTAACAATTCTGGGTTGCCCACCAATTTGGCAAAATCACCAGTAAAATCGCGCCCCGCAATGGCAATCAGCGAGCGCATCCCCTGTTCGGATTTACCCAACACATTAAAAAAGCGCACCAAGGTGCCGGTGGCATCTTTGTCCAGATCTTGCATGAATTTTTCGCGAGAAAGCCCAATATTGGCAAAAGCATCTTCAATATGTTTGCCTCCTGCCTGAATACGGGCACTCATGGCATTAAAACCACGCGCGGCACTCTCAGGAACAATCCCAGCAGAAATCATCGCTGTACCAAATGCCGCGGTTTCGCGCGCAGTGAGCTTAAACATGGTTGCCGCACCGGTGGCTCGATTGGTAAAATCAGACACTTCACTGGCTTTTGCCGCCATGTGGTTCGAGAGATGATTGATAGCATCACCTAGATCTTCAATGCCTTCCTGATTAAGCTTAAAGACATTGCGCAATTTGGCAAAGCGCTCCCCAATCTGATCCCCCGTCATATCAAAAGCAACAGCCGCTTTGGCAGCATAAATGCTAAAAGCTTCCAGATCTTGTTCACCAATGCCTGCTTGGCTAGCACTGGTCATCAGTTCTAAAACCTCACGCGCCGCTAGCGGAATCTTAGTGGAGGTTTCCAAAGCAAAACGGCGCAATTCCTTTAAGCGATCAAGGGGGGCATCGAGAACCTTTTCTAGTCCCTTCATCGATTGATCAAATTGCATGGCTTTATAGAGCGGTGCAATTAAGGTTGCTGTTTGCGCAATGGCACCCACCATGCGCCCCCGCGCTTGGTTAAAAGCATTTTCCGCATTGGCTGTTGCTTCCCTCAGATGCTCCGAGTCAAACCACCCTTTAAAATGCTGCCTTGTCTTGTTTTGGAAATGCGCAATATCTGAACTAAAGGCTGCAAGATCTCGCTTGGCAGAAGCGATCCCCTCTTGCAGATGATTAACAAAACGCACAACAAGAGAAACATCCATGATCGTCTCTTATCCTAACT
>NZ_JBHIRB010000071.1:0-1665 GCF_042196845.1 Bartonella sp. AA9NXGY | reverse complement strand
TGGAATAGTGCACCACGTATTTTTTATAGTGCAATTGAAAAATAAGAAGGTATCAAGTTTATAAAATATAAAAAACATGGTCATGATATATTTGATGTATTGCAAAGCTCTTTAATACTTTGCAATACGTTGAATTCTATCGGGAATGGATTACTATGTTGTGTAGAGAATTTTGTTTCAAAACATTCTATTGGGAAGAGAGGTTATTTATCTCGATAAATTCTACGTGTATAGATATTAATATTTGATGTTTCAATTTATATGTATAGAAAGTAATAAATTTGTTTGTTGCAAAAGACAGGTGTAACGAATAAAGCAAAGTTTAGTGTTTCTGAAAAAATGGGGACTTTATAAAATGTTTTGGTGAGAAAAACTGTTGTATGCGGGTACGCGGGGAAACATCAAGCTACTCTTCTCATACCTCAGGTTACATTCCTTATGACTTAAAATATGATAATCTATAGGTTCGAAGCTGTTATTTGATACGGAGTTATAATAAAGTTCGAATTTTCTTCTGAAGAAGGGTGAAAATGGTTACGAAAAAATTTATTCAGGATCATCAAAATATCAAATTGTTTTGAGGCTTTTGAAGCAATTAGAGTAGCGCTTTGATGATACTTTTTAGAAAATCGCAAGAAGAAACTTGAAAAAGAAATCTTTTTAATGAAGCAAGGAAGGATTTTGGTCTGATATGCTCTGAATTATAAGTGCCGTGATGTCGTGTGCTATTGTGCGTGATAGCTTCATTTTAATCAGATCGTTTTGCGTTGCATATGTTCGTTTGTTCTATACGTATTTGGGAGGGAAGGAGCTTTTGAAAAGTGGCTGCTGCTTTTAGAGATTTTGATATTTTACCTCTAGGAGGCGTGTTTTCTAAGCATGATCTTATCATTTTTGCATGTTGTCACATGAGAAGTTATACAATAACCTTAAATCTTAAAAGGAAAATTCTATGAACGGGAAAAGAAAAATATTGAAAAAGGGCAGTTCTTTTGTTTCTGCTGTTCTTGCAATGGGGATGTTTGTGCAACAAGTTTCAGCGAAAACACCTGCCGATACGCTTGTGATGGCTTGGAATCTTGATACAATAAGTACATTTGATCCCGCACAAATCAATGACCGTTATGGTAATGAAGTTCTTGTTAATGTTTGTGATAATTTAGTCGTTTCTGCTACAGATGATGCTGCTAAAATGGTTCCTTCTTTAGCGAAGAGTTGGGATGTTTCAAGTGATGATCAGAGTACGGTGATTACTTTTCACTTGCGTGATGGTTTAAAGTTCAATGATGGTCGTCCTGCGAATGCCAATGATCTTGTTTGGGGTATGAAGCGGGTTGTTCAATTGAAGATGGCTACTGCGGCGACATTTAATGAATATGGGATTACAGAACAAAACGTTGATGAGGCTTTTCAAGCACCGGACGACAAAACGGTGGTGATGAAATTTGATAAACCTTATCCAGCAGAGCTCATTCTTAGCCATTTTGCCACTAGTCGTACTCTTGCTTTGCTTGATCGTGAGACACTCATGAAACACGAAAAAAATGGTGATATGGGAAACCGGTATTTGGCAAGCCATTCTGCTTGCGTTGGTCCTTATCAGCTAGAGAGTTGGCGCCCTGGAGAAGGAATTTTGTTGCGTGCAAGCTCCAATTATTGGGGGGA
>NZ_JBHIRB010000070.1:0-1682 GCF_042196845.1 Bartonella sp. AA9NXGY | reverse complement strand
CGCTTGAGGGAGCAGTGCATAATCGCGTAGATATGATCAATGATTTATCGGATGAAGGATTGGGATACTGGGACAAAGTGCGCGAAGTCGCAAATGTTAAAGAACATCCAGTAGGTGAGATTTTGCATGATGAAAATGGCAATGTCCTCTATTTAACCGATGAAAATGGAAAACCTATAAAAGACAGCGATGGAGAATATATTACTCTGTATCACTTTTTAAATGCTGAAGATGAGCAGCATTTACAAGCTGGCTCTGATGGCAACAGGCGTATGTTCTATAATGGTATTTTTAACACACCAGATGAAGCAGCCGGTAATGCTGTCCACTTAGCTGATAATGAACATGAACCCCTTTATTTTACATACCACCCACAAGCTGATGATGTGCTGGTAGAATTAGGGGTAGCATATTATCAAAAGTTTTGGGAGGGTAGCACTTGGGGATTGAGTAATTCGACCAAGAAGTTCCAAGATTTTATCTATCGTTATGGCAATGACAATGCTATTGTTAGTGGGCATAGCCGGGGTACCTTAACAATACGCAATGGAGCAAATGACTTGCAAGAACATGGTATCCACAGTGTAGCCAAGAAAACAGACTTCTATCTTGTTGGAGCGGCTGCTCACATGCAATCGATGGCCAATACAGTAGATTATCTAAGCGATGGCGAAAAAAATTATATCTACATACAAGGTCATATGTTAGACCCCATTAGTACAGTGATTGGTTACAATTGGCCTACGGCTTATAAGGCACCTTTAAATCTAGATTTTTCACTTTTGGAGAAAGGTATAAAAAATCCTTTTTATATGATGATATTTGCAGCAAACAGTTTATTTACTATAGCAACTAATCCTCTCAGAGAGATGGGGAGAGCGGTCTTGGGCCTTAACCCGAGCCCCCATAATTGTTATGCTGATGCGAGTCGTGAGTGTCAAATTAATTATGGTTCATTTAGTTTTAACAAACTTTATTCAACGAGAACAGGGAACAAAAAATGAAAATGTTGTTTAATTTATTAAGCCTGCTCATTCTGTTAACGGTTGCTGGATGTGATATTGAAAACATTGACAAACCTGCTCCAGGATACGTGAGTATGTGGGAGAAGTCAGGTGCGGATTCTACTGAGGTAGGAAAAGCCTTATTAGAATGTGGAATGCCGAGTCTTATCGATCCTGATTCAGAAAATAGAAAGCAGAGCATCAATGCAAAAGCAACAACTTATACATGTATGATTCAAGCAGGATTCCGTTATAAAGGGGGAGGGAAGCCGTGTTATACTTTTAAAGAGGAAAACCTTCCGATTTGTCGACCAGGCGCGGTCATTCCGAAACGAAGTGTTGAAAAGCGCTTAAACAGCCCTTTTTGTAAAAGAAGTCCAGTACAACCTGAATGCAAACCTTAAGTTTTGTTTGTGATGACCGACAATCCCCACACTCACGTTTTTACATGCCTGTGCGGGATTGTTTCCTCAAGCAACCATTTCAATATTGTTCACCGTTGTTTAAACAGCGGTGACAGAAAATATCAACAAGCTTATGAGCTGTTTATTGTAAATAAATCCATTGAAAGAGGGGAAGAATGAAGAAAATCTTAAAACTATTGAGTTGTATAGCTCTGTTAAGTATCACTGGATGTGTTAACTCAATTCCCTCACTTTCTCCAGCATTATGGAGAAA
>NZ_JBHIRB010000069.1:0-1936 GCF_042196845.1 Bartonella sp. AA9NXGY | reverse complement strand
AATATTGAGATGATTGGTTGAGAAAACAATCCCACCATTCCAAGCGAAGGCAAGGATGGCGGATTGTTGATCATCACCAATAGAAACACTTAAGGTTGGCATTTGCGACTATTTTTATATTTTTTACAAAAAGGGCTGTTTAAGCGCTTCTTGACACTGCGCTGTGGTATGACAGCACCTGGACGACAAATGGGAAGATCCTCGGCTTTATGATTTACACACCAAGTTCCCCCTCCCACTTTATCACGAAAACCTGATTGAATCATACAAGCTTCTATGGTTGCTATTGCATTGTAGCTGAGCTTTCTGCTTTCTGGATCAGTATCATAAGGGGTTGGCATTCCACATTCTAATAAGGCTTTTCCTACCTCAGTAAAATCAGTAACACCATTTTTCTCCCACGTAGCTATCTCTCCTGGAGGAGGTTTATCGATATTACATCCAGTTACACCCACCAAAACTATTCCACTTAATAACTTTAAAATGTATTTCATTTTTTACTCCTTGATTTACTTAAAGGAAATTGTTCACGATGAGATGTGCCATAAAACTTTTGGCATTTATAACCCACATCTCCAAGGCAAGTATGGGAGCTTATGGGATTCATGATCACTCTCCACCATTCTTTCCACATGTTACTACCAGTAGGTATTGTCTCGTAAGTATAGCCATTGCCGCCAATAATTCTGCTTACAAAGTCGTATCTATTCCCATCAAAGCCAATAGTGGTTTGTTTGCCATCACTCACATAACCTAACAGACCGGATGCAACTAAAGCATTAAAGGCTGGTCCATAGAAATTGATATTCGTGTTGTCGGCTATACCGTGAACACCTTCTTGTTTGAAAGAATTCAGCATATTCCCCAATGTCATTGTCCCGCGACTATGTCCATAAAGTTCTAATCCTGTAAGACCATGGCTATACACCAAATCTTTTGCTTCTTGTGTTGAATTGGTCAAACCCCAAAAGTTATTTTCCATAAACTTCTGATAGCCCGCGACTAGAAGTTCTGAAATAGCAGAATCAGCTTCTGGGAACACCACAAAATAAAGCGGTTCATTTTTATCCTTCGCATGTTGAACCGCATAAACAGCGGCTTCCTCTGGTGGAGTAAAGATGCCATTAAAGGACACATGCACCTTGCCATCAGCACCCTCTTGTAAATGCTGCTTTTCTTCATCCGTTAAATAATGTGCGTGAGGTATTGGTTGTCCACGAGCGTCTCTTATAGGTACCCCATTCGCATCTATTTCATAGATTGTATTGCCATTTTCATCACGGTCGACCACGGCGATGGGGTGCTCTTTGATAAACATGGTTTTATAGGAGTCATCACTGTATTTAAATCCTTCTTCCAACAATTGCGTTGCCATTTCGCGGTTTTCATGGACGATTTGTTCCAGCTTGCCTGCATCGAGCTGTTGTACACCTTTATGGGCGGTGGCAGTATCCCGATTAAGGGAGGCTATGGCTTGCTCAACATCTTGCCCTGTCAATGCCTTCTGCCCTGCTTCATCAGTAATGACGATAGTGCCATTGCTGATAGCAGATTTGGTATATCCTTCCTCTGAATCTTTAGCTTTTGAATGATCTAAGACATTTTTAGCAATGTTTTTCCCGACACCATATTTGCCCTGATACATCGGACCACCCGCCGAAATGCTTAAACCTTGGCTGCTAGCTTGCGCATGCGCACTGTTGCTGATATCACTGGTGCTAATGCTTCCTGTGGTCAGGCTGTTTTTTTCTGCCGGCGCGGTGCTTTCAATAATACCTCCGGTCAGCGTTGTTTTATCTTTAACGTTGATCTTAAAACCACCATCACCCGCTTTGATGCCTGATTGCTCCACAACACTATGATAATCGCTAGAGGATTTATCCTTGTTCAAGGAAATATTGGTTGTGGCTGTACCATCCTTTTCTCGGCTATTATA
>NZ_JBHIRB010000068.1:0-2100 GCF_042196845.1 Bartonella sp. AA9NXGY | reverse complement strand
ATTGGTCCAACACTGCCCCCTCCACCAGATGCCGTTAAGGTTCTCGCAGAATTCTGCCGGCTTTGAAGCGCAGCAACCTGATTATTCACTTGCACTGCTTGGTTCTGATAGCCAAGGTTTTGCGCTATCCTATAAAGCTCTTCTGCTGGATTAACCCCTTTTTGGGCGCAAGTCGCTACAATCGTACGCAATTCATCCCCTATAATCGCATCTATCGTGCTCTTTTGTGCATAATTCGGATAAACAGAGGACCATGCATTCAATTGCTTTGCACGCGTCTCATAAAGATAATCCGCCGCCGCATCAAAATCACTGTATTTATCTTTAATTGATGTAACAGAACTTTCTAAAAACTGGTTCAAATGATCATTAAATTCGTGGGATTCAATGGCTTGCCTTTGAACATCCTGCTGTGCCCTAATATACGCATCTTGCTTTTGAATCTTATCTAACATCCACGTTAATACGCTAATTGGGTCCTCACGTAGGTCTGGGGGCGCACCTTCTCCTTCAACCATTGGTGGCTGGGCTTGAGATTCATAAAACTTGACAAGCGCTTCACGGGCTTGTTTGGCTTGTTGTTCTGCATGTTGCCGATCTATAGGAACGATTTCTGAAGGCTTGTCAACGGGCTCTGCAACCGGCTCTGGAGGTGTCGCATCATTACTCTCAACGTTTTCGACCTCGTAATCACTCTCAAAAGAGCTCTCATCATCAAATACCGGTGCACCAACCCTGTAATCTTCATTCATAGCTTCGTTCATTTCTGCATTCATTCTTTCACCTCTCTCAAATATGCATGCCTCTGTGCAATGCTATTCTCTCTCGCATAATCTGATTGTGTGCTTGTTCATTGAGAAGCTTCTGACGTTCAATGTCATGCCTCTGTTGCATCATTTCGGCTTCCAATTCCGCTCTCTTCTGACGCATGAACAATTCAATCTGCTTTTGTTGTAAATCCATCTGTTGCATCTGGCTTTTAGTCGCCATATCCTGTTGCTTTTCTTGCAACTTCATTTCCTGTTCGGGATCCATCTGCTGTTGTTGGGCTTGTTGTGCCATTTGCTGCTGTTGCATCTTCTCGCTTACACGATTGAGTAATGACGCAGGCAAGGGTGAGTAACGAAGCAAATCAAGCATAATATCCGGTGTTACGGCATTTTGAAGCAACGGTAATAATTGCGTGATAATGCCAAAGGTACGCTCTTTCTCATTCGGGCTGGTTGGAGCATCATCCACCACAATATCGTAATCTACACTCATCACCGCTTCACGGGTCAACGGAATATATTGCGCATTCTCCTCACCCGATATCCGTACCAAACGACCATCAGACAAATAATTCTGTATCAGATGCAAAATAATCTTACCTTGCCGCTTGCGATACAAACGCAAACCATCAAACAGACAAGCTAGCAGGTTAAGACTGGATTGACGCCGTTGTGCCTCTAAAATCCCCGCTTGTGAGACTTCTCTCGTCCCTATAAACTCAGGCGATAAACCCGTAACTTGATTAATCGCTTCCTTGGCTTCATTAAACAGTTGGAAAAAGCCTGCTGGAAATTGCGCTACGGGTTTTGGTTGTATCTTACCACCAGCCAAAGCACCATTTTTTAAAACCGTAATACTATCAACCCTGCTCCAACTCTTTACAGCTTCTCTCTCATCTTCAAATGCGCCCCGCTCTGCCATTATCCCGCCTTTGGATTGGCTATTGAGAATGTGCATCACTTGACTAAAATATTTATTCGCCCATCGTTGTGGATCTTTTGTCGGTCTTACAACCCCATAAAATTGCCGTTCTATCTTGTCAAAATACCCCGTTATACACTCCCAACCCAATTGACCCGCTGGAACCAAAGGTTGATCGGGGCATTCAAGCAATTTCCTGCCTAAAAAAGCACGTTTTACAACCTTTTTATTGAAAGCTGCCCCTTGAATATCGGGCATCATGCACTGTAATTGCTTAAATTCCTCTTCACTATAATCACGCAATTCACCCGTTTCTAAATCCGGCGCCTTATAATATCGCTCGCTTTCAAACCAACGGCATTCAACAAGCGTTCAAGGCATTGATTTATAATCATAATCTAGCGTTAT
>NZ_JBHIRB010000067.1:0-2120 GCF_042196845.1 Bartonella sp. AA9NXGY | reverse complement strand
GCTTTGGACAAGTGTAATCAAGAATTTGACCAAATAGCAGGAAGTCCACAGGTAGAGACTCCCTTTTGGTTTACAGAGTCACATTATACAAAAAAACGCAATAAAGTCAATATGTTGTTTGCAATTATTTTATATGAATCCACTTAAGAATCCATCTTTTTATACGTGATTCATTTGATCATTTTTTATATAAGATTGCCATGTATGAATAGACCATAAAAAGCAAATCATGACGTGAATATTATAACGCATGTGTGTATTCAAATAAAATGAAAAGCCGATATCATTCATAACAGTTTATAAATTTTATGATATGTTTTTATCACTCAAAATCGCATTGTTTAAAATTTAGTTGTTTGGAATTATCGATAACATACGTTTAAAGATCACATCTTGTTTTAATGATTGGATTGTTAATCGCATGATAAAAACATAAAATTACAGTTTTCAAAATTGAGAAGCGTAAAATCTAAAAATGCTATAGCAATATCTTATTACCTATAGAGGGTAATCGTTTGAAACTGTTATAAGATAAATTGTACCAAAAGATACGCATTTATAGAAAATAGAGATCATATAATTTTTCCCAAAATTGGGAAAAACCTCTAAAATGGCATTAAAGAAATTAACTGTTTGAACCTGTCATAAGCTTATAGGTTTAATTTAAAAAATTGCATAAAAGGATTAAGGATAAAATCGCTTTTAAAACGCTTACTAAAAGTTAAAAAAACGATAAAGAGGTATTTTATATCTTATGAAATGAAAAGCCTTTTAATGAATAGATTGCAGACTAGTTTTTAAGAACGGAATTATTCGCTTCCACAAAAAAATGGAGGCGGGTAATACCATAGCAGTAAAATACTATTTTACCTTAGATATGGTACTAAAAAACGTTTTAAAAGTTACCATTTAAAAGTACAGAGCACAAATATAGAGCGATTAATTTGCAAAGAAGTTCTGTTTAAAAGAAACTTATGAAAGCCTTTCTAAATGAACGTTTAAACATTTGAAACAGATGTTTATAACAGTTTTTAAAGCCTTGCGTTTGATAAAAGCGGTTATTTATTTGTCTTATGAGAGATTGTTTTGAAAACCAATACTCGTAAATGTAAAAAACGAGTTTTGTTAAAGCTAACAAGCGTTTTGATTTTATAGAATGCGTTATGTGAATTCACTCAGCTCGATTTTGAGCTTAGTATATTGAAACGTTTTAAAAGAAGCATCATGATCATGGGCTTTGTTTTCAATGAATCTCTTTAAAAGATAAAGACGTTATGATTAATACGTTTGAGAGAAACAAAAAGCATTTATAGGCTCTCCCATTCAAAAGAGTGATTAAAGATCATACGCACATTTACGTTTCTTTTGATAAGTTTTCATATCTCAATAGAGCGCTTGCAATATAATACGTTTTGTATATATGCATTCATTACTCCATTGTGGATGATTATTTTTCTATCATTATAATCGCTATTTGAAAGCCGCATCATATCATTTGACACGGCTTTTTTTATGTTACTCTCTCTTTTATGATATGTTTATAGCAATGCATTTTATATGCGTTTATACACCATAAAGAAAGCACGCCCCCCACGCCGTTCTTTATTCTGTTTTATCAGTTATATTGACAACATTATCCCTTTCATACACCTCACAATTTTTTGGAACCAACCTTACTTTGCTTTTTTTATTGATTTTTGCATTGCCATAAACACGCCCCCAGATCGTTGCACAATATGAGATTTTAGCATTGCCATAAACAGAGCCATAAATCTCACAAGAGCCACTCACACAAGCATTCCCATAAACCTTGCCATAAATCTTTGCACGACCATTAATAACAGCATAATTATAAATTTTTGCATGGCTATAAATACAAGCCGAGCCAGAAACCTTGGCATGACCATAAACGCGTGCATAACTAAAAACCGTAGCATCATAAGAAACATGCGCATGATCATAAATATGAGCATCAGCAAGAACGCGGGCACTACCATTCACATGAGCATTACCATAAACATTGCCATAAACATGAGCATTGCTATAGACAAAAGCATGGTCATAAACTTTAGCATATTGAGAGATAAAAGCTTTTCCATAGACCTCAGCATTGCCATAAA
>NZ_JBHIRB010000066.1:0-2137 GCF_042196845.1 Bartonella sp. AA9NXGY | reverse complement strand
GAAGCTAGGATTCACGAGAAATGTCAACGATTTATGATTGGTCGCTTAGAGCGTCGGATAATACGCGCGTGGATAATTTGATTGATTGGTCCGAAGGACAGCATCCTAGCAGTGTGAACACAAGCGCCCGTGTGATGATGCAGCGCATAAAGGAATACTTGTCAGACACGGGTGGAGAGCTTGAAGGCATTGTTACAAATGATCCTGTCCAACAAACGAGTGTGATAAGACTTGCAAGCACTTCACAGTTTTTAGAGTATAAGAATGGTATCGTTTTGCGCTTTATGGCTATGGGTAAGAATGTTGGAGCGACCACGATTGTCTTAAATGCTTTAGATGGCAAGCCGGTTTATAAAGCAACAGAAACGGGTTTATCGCTTTTATCAGGGGGGGAAATCCAACAAGGGTGCATTTATACATTGTTTTATAATGGAGATCATTGGCATCTTGTTAATCCTACCCCACTCCCTTTAGAAGAAGAAGAAAGCAATCTTTATCCCACGGGTTTTATAGGAACGTTTGGAATGCGCGGGATTCCAAAGGATTGGTTAATTTGCGATGGGAAGGCTTATTTGCGTCGTGATTATGGTGATTTATTTGAGACGATAGGAACGGTTTGGGGAGAGGGTGATGGCGCCACGACATTTAATGTTCCCGATTTTCGAGGGATGTTTTTACGGGGGCTTGATGGAGGGCGCAATATTGATGAGGGGCGTTCTTTTGCAAGTGTGCAAACAGATTTAATTGAGTCGCATCAACATCAAGGACAGAGCCTTTCGATGTCTCATTTTACCAGCAACGAAAACTTTTGGGATGGGAATACGACGGATGTGTTGGGCTATCGTCTAGGCTTGTTTGGGGGGAGCTCTCTAGCGAATTTTATGGGCATAGAGCGTGAGAATTTAGGGGGCTACATTGTAAGTTCTCATACTCTTGATGAGAACCAAGAGGTTGTTTTGGAGAGCACTGGTGAAGGCGAGACGCGTCCAGTTAATGTGAGTGTTCTGTTTGCGATTAAGACATGAGGTGTAAGATGTCGACGATCTATGATTGGTCTTTAAATGCCTCCTTGAATGCCTATTGTGATGATTTGATTGATTGGTCAAAAGGACAACGTCCTAGTAGTCTGAATAATAGTGCTCGTGTGATGATGCAACGTGTGCGTGAGTATTTATCGGATACGAGTGGTGTGATTGAAAGCACTTTTACGGTTGATGCTGAACACCAGACGACGTTGATAAGACTTCAAAGCCAATCGCAATTTTTAGAGTATAAGAATGGGATATCAATTTGTTTTAAAGCGAAGGGCAAGAATGTTGGGGAAACCGCAATTGCCTTGAATGATTTGGCGGCTAAACCTGTTTACAAGGCGACGGAATTAGGTCTCCGTGTTTTATCGGGAGGCGAGCTTCAAAGGGGGTGCATTTATAGCTTGGTTTATAGGGATCATGCTTGGCAAGTTTTAAATCCTACGCCTCTCTCTTTATCGCAAGAGCCGGTTATCCCTGTTTATCCACTAGGGACGATAGGGATTTTTGGGATGCAAGTTTTGCCAGATGGCTGGTTACCATGTGATGGGAAGGCTTATTTGCGTAGTGATTATCCTGCTCTTTATGAAGCGATAGGGATCAGGTGGGGAGGCGCTGATAGTTGGACGAAGTTTAATGTTCCCGATTTGCGTGGTGTTTTTTTACGAGGTGTTGATGATGACCGCGAGATAGACCGCTTTCGTTATCTTGGCACTTTACAAAATGACGCAATGAGAAAGCATGACCATGGGGGTCAATCCTTTACGATTTTGAATGATGAAAATCAGGAAGAGAGTTGGCATGGTGATATGACGATCATCTGGGGATATGTGTTGAATGACCAGCAAAGATTGAAGCTTGCTGAACGTTTGGGCGTGAGAGCAGAGGATATACGCGTGCACCATAAGCTCGCCTTTCCCCATTCCCACCTTCACATGCGTGATGTTGCATTGGCAAGTTCAGGTATAAGTGAGACGCGCCCGATTAATATGAGTGTTGTGTTTGGAATCAAGACGTGAGGTTTAGATGTCCACGATTTATGATTGGTCTTTAACGGCATCTGAGAATGGTGGTGCTGATGCTTTAATTAATTGGTCAGAGGGACAGCA
>NZ_JBHIRB010000065.1:0-2138 GCF_042196845.1 Bartonella sp. AA9NXGY | reverse complement strand
ATTGGTCCAACACTGCCCCCTCCACCAGATGCCGTTAAGGTTCTCGCAGAATTCTGCCGGCTTTGAAGCGCAGCAACTTGATTATTCGCTTGTAATGCTTGGTTCTGATAGCCAAGATTTTGCGCTATTCTATAAATCTCTTCTGCCGGATTGAGATCTCTTTGTGCACAAGTCGCTACAAGAGCATGCAATTGATCTCTTATAATCGCATCTATTGTGTTTTGTTGTCCATACTCAGGATAAAGTGATGACCAAGAACTCAATTCCTTTGCGCGTGCCTCATAAAGAAAATTTGCCGCGGCATCAAAATCACTGGATTTATTTTGAAACGACTTAACAGAATTATTAAAAAATTCACCAAGACGTATATCATGCTGCTGCTGTTCCTCAGCTTGTCTTAGCGCTTCTTTCTGTTCCCTAATATACGCATCTTGCTTTTGAATCTTATCTAGCATCCACGCCACTAAACGAACAGGGTCCTCACGTAGGTCTGGGGGTGCATTTTCACCTTCAACCATTGGCGTCTGGGATTGGGGTTCATAAAACTTTACAAGCGCTTCACGGGCTTGTTTGGCTTGTTGCTCCATACGCTGCTGTTCTATACTAGGAACAATCTCTGAAGGTTTTTCAACGGGCTGTGCAACCGGCTCTGGAGAGGTGACATCATCATTATCAATCGTTTCACCATCATAAGTGCCAGCATCAAAAGAGCTCTCATCATCAAAGACCGGTGCTCCAACTCTGTAATCTTCATTCATAGCTTCGTTCATTTCTGCATTCATTCTCTAACCTCTCTCAAATGCTTCTTCCTCTGTATGTTGCCGCTCTTTCACGCATGATTTGATTTTGCGCTCGTTCATTAAGAATACGCTCCCGTTCAAGCTCATGCTTCTGTTGCATCAATTCCGCTTCCAATTCTGCTCTCTTTTGACGCATGACCAATTCAATCTGCTTGCCTTGTAAATCCATCTGTTGCATCTGACTTTTAGCCGCAATATCTTGCTGCTTTTCCTGCAACTTCATTTCTTGTTCCGGATTCATTTGCTGTTGTTGGGCTTGTTGTGCCATTTGCTGCTGTTGCATCTTCTCACTCACACGATTAAGCAATGACGCAGGCAATGGAGAATAACGAAGTAGATCAAGCATAATATCCGGCGTAATCGCATTTTGAAGCAATGGGAGCAGCTGTGTGATGATACCAAAGGTGCGCTCTTTCTCATTCGGGCTGGTTGGCGCATCATCAACTACAATATCATACTCGACACTCGTTACTTCTTCACGCGTCAATGGAATATATTGCGCATTCTCCTCACCAGATATCCGTACCAAACGACCATCGGACAAGTAATTCTGTATCAAGTGCAAAATAATCTTACCTTGCCGCTTGCGGTACAAACGTAAACCATCAAACAGACAAGCAAGCAGATTTAAACTGGATTGGCGTCGTTGTGCCTCCAAAATACCCGCTTGTGTCACTTCCCTTGTACCAATGAATTCGGGTGATAAACCCGTCACCTGATTAATTGCTTCCTTAGCTTCATTAAACAGCTGGAAAAAGCCCTCTGGAAACTGTGCTACAGGCTTTGGTTGTATCTTGCCTTCTGCAAGAGCGCCATCTTCAGCAACTAGCAACGCATCAGCCCGCGCCCAATCTTGCATAGCCTGCCTGATGTCCTTAAACGCCCCTTCCTCGACAATAAGCCCCCCTTTGGATTGGCTATTAAGGATATACATCACTTGACTAAAATATTTATTCGCCCATCGTTGTGGATCTTTTGTCGGACGGACAACCCCATAAAATTGCCGTTCTATCTTATCAAAATACCCTGTTATACACTCCCAACCCAATTGACCCGCTGGAACCAAAGGTTGATCAGGGGATTCAAGCAATTTTCTCCCTAAAAAAGCACGTTTTACGACCTTTTTATTGAAAGCTGCCCCTTGGATATCGGGCATCATGCACTGGAGCTGCTTAAATTCTTCCTCGCTATAATCACGAAGTTCTCCAGTGCTTAAATCGGGCGCTTTGTAATATCGCTCGCTTTCAAACCAACGGCATTCAACAAGCGTTCAAGGCATTGATTTATAATCATAATCTAGCGTTATTCATATTGAATGAGAACCCTGAATAACGTAAG
>NZ_JBHIRB010000064.1:0-2189 GCF_042196845.1 Bartonella sp. AA9NXGY | reverse complement strand
ACCGCAACACCGCAGCAGCCCACCAAGCTGTAGGACAGCTAGATGTCGCACCGCTTGAGGGAGCAGTGCATAATCGCCTAGATATGATCAATGATTTATCGGATGAAGGATTGGGATACTGGGACAAAGTGCGCGAAGTCGCAAATGTCAAAGAGCATCCAGTAGGTGAGATTGCGCATGATGAAAATGGCAATGTCCTCTATTTAACCGATGAAAATGGAGAGTATATAAAAGGCAGTGATGGAAAACCAATAATTCTGTATCGCTATTTAAAACCAGAGGAAGAAAAGCATTTACAAGCTGGTTCTGATGGCAACAGGCGTATGTTCTATAATGGTATTTTTAACACACCAGATGAGGCTGCCTATCGTGCTGTCCAATTAGCTGATAATGCGCATGAACCCCTTTATTTTACATACCACCCACAAGCTAAAGACAGGCTCGTAGAGTATGGGGTAGCAATTTATGAGTATTTTGGGGGATGGAGTAATTCGGCCAAGAAATTCCAAGATTTTACCTCTCGTTATGGTAATGACAAGGCTATTGTTAGTGCGCATAGTCGTGGTAGCTTAACAGTAGGCAATGGACTGCGTGACTTTGAAAAGCGCGGCATTCACGGTATAGCAGAAAAAACAGATATCTATCTTTTTGGACCAGCGGATCATGCTCGATCTATAGCGAATGCATTATATGTCGTAAGCGATGGCAAAAATGATCATGTTTACTTACAAAGCCATGCATCTGACCCCATTAGCACGTTGTTTGGTTACAATGCACCTACTTTTTATAAAGTACCTTTAAATCTAGATGTTTCACTTTTGGAGAAAGGTATAAAAAATCCTTTATATATGACGCTGTTTGTAGGAACCAGTTTATTGACTACAGCAACCTCTCCATTGATAGAGGGAGGGAGGGCGTTAGGCGGGTATGATCCTAGTCCCCATAATTGTTATGGTGATGCAAGTAAAGCGTGTATAACTAATTATGGAATACCGCCTACTAAACAAATTAATTCAACTTATTCAATTTTAGAGCATTTATGGAAGAAAAAATGAGACAAATTTTGAAATTATTGAGTGGTATAGTCCTATTAAGTGTAGCTGGATGTGACATTGAAAACATTGATAAGCCTCCTCCAGAGTATGTGAGTATGTGGGAGAAGGTAGGTGCAGATTCTACTGAAGTAGGAAAAGCCTTGTTAGAATGCGGAATGCCAAGCATTTTTGATATTGATTCAGAAAACAGAAAGCTTAGTATTAATGAGGATGCAACAATTTATGCTTGCATGGTTCAATCAGGATTCCATTATAAAGGGAGAGGAAACTGGTGTTATACATTTAGAGAAGAAAACCTTCCCATTTGTCAGCCTGGTGCTGTCATTCCGAAGAGAAGTGTCGAAAAGCGCTTAAACAGCCCGTTTTGTAAAAGAAGTCCAGTACAACCTGAATGCAAGCCTTAAGTGATGATCAACAATCCGCCATCCTTGCCTTCGCTTGGAATGGTGGGATTGTTTTCTCAACCAATCATCTCAATATTGTTCACCGTTGTTTTAAGCAGCGGTGACAGGAAATATCAACAGGTTTATGAGCTCTGTTTTATCGTAAATAAATCCATTGAAAGAGGGGAAAAATGAAGAAAATCTTAAAACTGTTGAGTTGCATGGCTTTGTTAAGTATCGCTGGATGTGACTCAAAGCCTCCTTCAAAATACTTTGTTATATGGCAAAAGCCAGATGCAGATTCTACTGAAGTAGCAAAAGCATTGTTAGAGTGTGGTAAGCCAACTCCTTATAATGCCGATACAGAAAATAGTGGATTAGGTTTCGGTGAATGGGCAATAATTCATACTTGTATGCTTCAATCTGGCTTCCACTATAGAAGTGAAAATGGAAAGTGGTGTGAAAATTGTCAAGATGATAGGATTCCGGTGTATCCTCTTAGTGGTTCTATCACGCCTCAGCGAAGTGTTGAGAGACGCTTAAATAGCCCTTATTGTAAAAAACATTCAGAACAACTTGAATGCCAGCCTTAAGTCTTGCTTCAGCAGAGAAAGCCTTGAATTTACACCAAATAAAGCACCAGGTTTGATGAGCTTGAGAAAGCCTTGTCCGTCCTTACGTGACAAGGTTTTCTTTTTATGCCGCGTCGTTATAACGTTGCTGTTTTGCTTGCTCGATGACATTCAAAAGA
>NZ_JBHIRB010000063.1:0-2249 GCF_042196845.1 Bartonella sp. AA9NXGY | reverse complement strand
TCTATTGCCAATTTATCAACGGCTTCACGCGGTGCTTTTGCACGTGATATACGTCCGTTTGGTTCTCTTACCTGCCCTGCTATTTTAGGGCGTCCCCTTTTTTTATTTTTTTTCATAACACCGCCTTTTATTTAAAAAGGAACACTGTCATTCATAACGGTATGGGGCGTATCAAGAGGTCTGTAAATGCTTCTGTCATAAGCAGATGACTGATCTTGATTATCATCATTTTTGCCATCTAAAAGCTTTAACTCGCCTTTGTACTGAGGCAATATGACTTCTGTTACATAGCGATCAACACCGTTTTTATCTTGCCATTTACGGGTTTGTAGTCGCCCCTCGATATAAACTTTGCTGCCTTTATTCAGATACTGGAGTGCTACTTTTGCCAAGTGTGGATTAAACACCACAATGGAATGCCATTCGGTTTTGTCTATTCTTTTATTGGTTGCCTTGTCTGTATAGCTCTCAGACGTTGCCATTCGAAAATTGACCACCTCGATGCCAGATGACATTGTTTTGCTTTCTGGATTAGCACCTAAATAGCCAATTAAAATCACTTTATTAAGCATGTTTGTAAGTCCCATTAAATGATGTAAAGATCATAACATGTTTTATGTGTTTTTACAATGTTTTCAGTTGTCTAATAACAATTATTTAAAGTGTTACATTATGTTCTAAATCACTAAAGCGTGTAAAATCGGATTGAAAGGCAAGGGGAACGATTCCTGTCGGACCATGGCGTTGTTTTGCTATAATAACCTCGGCTTTACCCTTGGCTTGCTCCATTGCCTCTTGCCACTTGCTATACTCAGCAGTGCCTTCTTTTGGTTCTTCATTTTTGAGATAGTATTCTTCACGATAAACAAACAGCACAATGTCGGCATCTTGCTCAATTGAACCAGATTCACGTAAATCGGAGAGTTGTGGACGTTTATCGGTTCGGTTTTCAACTTGACGCGAAAGTTGTGACAGAGCAATGATGGGAATATTGAGTTCTTTTGCAAGTGCTTTTAATCCGGTGGTAATGGCTGTAATTTCTTGAACGCGATTTTCTAATGAACGTTTTGAACCGCTTGTCATGAGTTGGATATAATCGATAATCAAGACATCTAGACCATGTTGTCGTTTAAGACGCCTTGCACGAGCGGACAATTGTGCAATAGACACCCCACCCGTTTGATCAATATAAAGAGGGATTGTTTGTAAGGAACGCATTGCGTGAATAATTTTTGCAAATTGCTCTTCTGAGATATTACCACGGCGCATATCAGAAGAAGAAACCTTTATTTGCTCTGAGATAATACGAGTTGCAAGCTGTTCAGTTGACATCTCAAGTGAAAAGAAACCAACAATACCCCCTTCATTGGCTTGGCTGTTATCATGACGCTTGCAAGCATTGGCAATATTAAAAGCAATATTGGTCGCCAGTGAGGTCTTCCCCATCCCAGGGCGCCCCGCAAGGATAATCAAATCAGATGCTTGTAATCCCCCCATTTTCTCATCAAGTGTTTTGATATGGGTAGCTATCCCTGAGAGCCTTGAGGAACGCTTTTTCGCAGCACTTGCCATGTTAAGTGCTTTTGCAATGGCTGTATCAAAATTTTCAAACCCACCCCCGTATTTTCCCTTTTCTGCCAATTCAAACAACTGATTTTCAACAGTTTCAATTTGTTGTGATGTTGTAAGTTCTACAGAAACATCATAAGCTCTATTCACAACTTGAGTGCCAAGGTTAATTAAAGAGCGTCGGATAAACAGATCATAAATGACGCTCCCATAATCTTTAGTATTAATGATTGTGACTGCCTCGGTAGCTAAACGCACCACGTAATTATATACAGTGATGTCACCAATTTTCACATCATTTTCAACAAAGGGCTTAATAGTAATGGGATCTGCAACTTTTCCATTTTGAATAATTTGTGAAATGATATCAAAAAGCTTTTGATGCAACGGTTCAAAAAAGTGCTCTGCTTTTAAAAAATCAGAAACGCTATCAAGAGCATTATTATTGATAATGATAGCACCCAGCAAAGCTTTCTCTGCTTCAATATTATGGGGCAGTTGACGAAAAGAAGATTGTTCTTCTGTTTGAAAAGAAGGTAAATTAACAGCGTTCATTTTATTCATTATGATTTAAATTGATTTGATAAATGATAATTATAAATCACTGAATCTACAGTGTGAATCCCATTTTTATTTTACTTAACAGCTTGCTTTTTGATACGTTTTGTGCAATAAAGAGA
>NZ_JBHIRB010000062.1:0-2257 GCF_042196845.1 Bartonella sp. AA9NXGY | reverse complement strand
CGGTCCATTTTGAGGCAAATAAACCCATTGGTAAAGTTATGGATTTAGATAGGGGATATTAAACCAGATGTTTTTAAAAAAACGTAAACAGAAGGGGGGGAAAAAGTTCGTTGCAACGGCGGTGGGGCATGCCCCATGGGGATTAGGGGTAGCAGAGTATTTTTACAATCTTTACGAATATGATGATGGTACAAGAGAATATGAAGAATTTGACGGTGGTCAGTATCATGAGATGCCTGAGAATGTTGATTACAGTACCAAGGCGCAAGTGAAAGCTTGGATATATGGGGGTGATTTGCCAAGAAGCGTATTGAGTTGCGAAGCGTTGATAGACGAGGTGAATAGGGAAATCAAAAAACGTACAGTTAAAGCAGTGAAAACTTATGATGATATAGACAACGAGCTAGAGAAAGCACTTGGTATTCAATTAGGTAGGTATCAAAATGAAAAAAATTGAAAAAAATAAAAAATACGTATTGACTTTAAGGAAAGGTTCGTTTAGAAAGGCGTCAAGTGTGTAGAAACACTTAGCGAATAGCGGATAGGTTACGATACAGCCTCTCCCATGCCTTTTAAAATACTGACTTTCTTTTATGCTATCATTGGCATATAACGATTTATGTCGGGTGTAGTGTGTTATACAATACCCTTTTTAGGGGAAAGCACACAGCGGACTATTCGCCGTGTTTCTAGCACCCGACGCCCTTATAGGGTGTCAATAGAAACCTTCTTACGAATAGGATTACTAGCATGAAAGCTACAGTTAAAAAGAGAAAACCATCCAAAAAATATGAATTGACTAATGAAATAGATCATATGACTGGTCTCACATTATACCGTATACGCGCCTTAAAAGATTTTGGAGATGTCAAGGCGGGGGATTTAGGTGGTTTTATAGAAAATGAAAGCAACCTATCGCATTATGGTACGTGCTGGGTATATGATAAAGCCCGCGTTTTTCAAAATGCCCGCGTTTCTGGGAATGCAAAAGTAAGAAGCTTTTTTGTAGACGTTTGTGGGAATGCAAAAATTTATGGGAATGCTATTTTTGAAGCTATTTTTATGGGAGGCAATGCGCGTCTTTATGGGAATGCTCATATTAAAGGTGCTGTTGTAATTGAAGGCAATGCAAAGATTTATGATAATGCCTATGTAACTGATCATGCTCATATTTCTGATGATGCCGTCATTTGTGATAATGCTCATGTTGGAGGCAATGCAAAAATAAGCGGTGCTGCTTATATTTGTGATGACGCGCGTGTTTTCGATGATGCCGTTGTATGTGGTGCTCTTATCTCAGGAGATTCTTATGTTCATAGCGCCGCTTCTTTAACAGCAGATGATCATATTTGGAATGAAGCATATCCCGAATTTGGTAGTGAAGATGATTATTATCGTCATGAGTATTATGATGATTTTGAAGACTATTATGATGCTGATCTTGAATCGGAAAATGATGACGATTTAGAATGTGAATTAGAATGTGAAAAAGAAGCTGCTTAATTAAACAATAGGGCGGTGCGGGGGCGCCTCCTTATAACCATTTCATTTAACAATTTGTTTGAATATTAGATTAGGGAGCTACCTATGACCACTAAAACTGTATCCAAAAAATATGAACTTACTAATGAAACTACAGAAGTTAAAGACCATCTCTATGGTAGAGTTAGAACACTTTATCGCATTAAAGCTTTAAGAAGTTTTGGAAGTGTTAAAAAAGGAGATTTAGGGGGCTTTATTGAAAGTGAATACAACTTATCACATGATGGCAATTGCTGGGTTGGTGATGATGCCAAGGTTTATAATGCTGCTATGGTTTGGGGGCATGCGAAGGTTTTTGAAAATGCAATAATTTGTGATGAGGCGTGTGTTAATGGGTTTGCGAAGGTTTACGGTAATGTACGTGCTTATGGAAAGGCAATTATTGGTGGCAGGGCGCGTGTTTTTGGAGATACGCAACTTATTTTGGGGGCATGGGTTACAGGAAGAAAAGAGATTTCTACAGGTTTAATATCCTTTTGTAGATAGATAAAGACTGTAGAGGAATTGATTAAAGCGGCTGTGGCGTCTAAAAGATAGAATAAAAAAAAGCCGCGTCCTTTAAGACACGGCTTTTATTATCAAAACAGCTAGCGATCTAAATAAACGATTAAAATAACCAATCGAAATATAAAAGAACATCTCTTTATTGCACAAAACGTATCAAAAAGCAAGCTGTTAAGTAAAATAAAAATGGGATTCACACTGTAGATTCAGT
>NZ_JBHIRB010000061.1:0-2305 GCF_042196845.1 Bartonella sp. AA9NXGY | reverse complement strand
TTCTTATATTTAGGCGATATATCATCCATAAGCTCTAATAACTTTTTCTGAATGCCAACTAAGGTATGAACTTTACTATTATCTCCTATCTTCTCGGCTTCATCTCTCATAAGACCAAGTTTCACCTTCGTTTCATGGAGAACACCCATGTTGGGCTTTTCTTTAAGGAGATTAAATTTTTCAGAAGAAAACGAACTGACTTCTTTGCCACCACTCGTGAATTCCTGTAGCCCTCCTTTATAAGCCTGTTTGAAGTATGGACGCTTCATTAATTCATTAAGAGCACCATAATGCTGTTCTCCTATTGGTGTTTTTTGAGCTATTTCGTAAAGAGTATGTGGTTCTGCTTTCCTAATCGCGATAAGATCATCTTTTAAACCTGTAACATTTTGACGAGGAACAAAGTGTTCATCTGCTGCCTGATGAATACGCTCCCCTCCTCCCAGCGCTCTCTGCCCAGCTCTTTTAGTCAAATCAAGATAAGCTCCTTGATTTCTTTTCGCGATATCAAAAACAAGATCCTGTAAAAAAGGACTATGATCAGCTACATAATCGGTAGAGACCGCATTCTTAAAAGATTTTCCTAGATCTTCAGAAGCTTCATTGCCTAAATGTTTACTGATTGCTCTTAACGTGTCTGTTGCAACACCTTCCTTATGAGAAGGAGAAAAAAGTCTTCGTATTCCGCTTACCGGATAACCAGCTAAATGAGCTAAAGCACTTCCAGCCAATGCCCCACCCGCTCCTAAACCTGCACCAGATAACGTACTTGTAAGTGTATTACCAAGTCCTTCCCCTTCTCCCGCTCCATGTAATGCACCAGATGCCGCCCCTACTTTAAGCAAATGCGGCAATGTTGTTTTGTTCGTGATGCCTAAAAATGGACTTGCAAATCGACTTGGGGGTAACTGACCTGCTTTCAAAAAGGCTTGACCTAATTTTGACCCCGCCACATTCCTTGCAAGTGTAGGCGCTACAAAGCGTGCTCCTGAGGCTAATAATCCTCCCCCTAAAGTCGCAAGGGAAGGAATTGCCGACCCTAAAGCATTTCCAGCAAAAGAAGTCCAATAATGTTGATCACTCATCCTACGATAATAATCACGTATTCTATTGGCTTCTTTCTCATATTTTTCTATGGTTTTCTTATCTCCAGTCCAATAGTTGTAAAGCCCCTTCGCAAAAGCAATTATTGCCAACTCATCATCAGAATCACGTCCTGCCGCTGTGATCCCCGCAATCTCATCATCTAAATTAAAACTCAATCCATGCTTTAAAGAATTCCAAAAAGCTTCACTTTGCGTGATTTCGGGATGTTGGGGTGATGTTTCGTACCCTCCAAAATTTTCATATTCATTATCAGGAATACGTCCAATAATTTTTATATCAGGACCAAAGTCTGGTAACGTTTCCCCCCTTAACTTACCATATTCATCATCAGGAATACGTTGAATAATCTTCACGCTAGGACCAAAATTAGGAAAAGACTCTCGATAAGCATTATTATAATGAGGCATAATCTATCCCTTAACAGCTTTATATTTAATACCATTGTGGTTTAAGATAAACTTTGTTCCAGAAGGCAATTTATTAGCTTCTTCTGTATTATTCACTACTGGTGCATTTGCCCAATCCCCTTGTGACATCGGTGAATCTACAAAATATTTATCAGAGATTTCTCGGGGCGTATCTATAGGCTGACCTGTTAATGCGTTGTACAGTTGAAGATCATTATGCCTATTGAAAAAATCAAATGCTGTTTTAATTACTTTTAAAGTCCTCTCCAATCCCTCTTTATCTCGCCCAACATCCAAAGAACCAAACATTGATGATAGTGCCTGACTTTCAAAATTTGATATAGGACCAGTTCCTACTGTTCCGCTAGGACTCATCGATTTTAGATTCTCAAATACCGTCCTTAGAACACCACCTCTAATTCCCTCCAATAATTTGTCTAAGTTGTACCCATCACTTCCACCAGCTTTTTTCGTAAACCACCCCTTAAATCCTGTAGCACTACCTTTTTGAAGGAGGTTAAAAGCAGCTTTCAGATCATTTAATCCAGCTCTCAACTGCTGCTTGGTGGTGAACATATTTTTTATCCTTCTACCCTCCCATTCTTTCTGGGCTTGTAGTTTTTGATTATACTCAAGTTCTTGTGGAGACCCCTTTACCGGTCTCATTTCGCGTTCACCAGTCTCTGGATTGGTATACCATTGAAACCCCTGACTTAACTTAGGAGTATCACCACCTGTTAGCATCGCACTAAGCATTTGCGGATTACGTGCCATAATAGCAGCTTCTTCTT
>NZ_JBHIRB010000060.1:0-2372 GCF_042196845.1 Bartonella sp. AA9NXGY | reverse complement strand
TCTTGCATTAATCTCTGCAAGCGCTCGGGATAAAAAAAATCTTCTGGACGCAAATCTATCCCATGATCACGTGCGTAGTTCAGAAGCATAATTTGATATTTAGCTGGTATAATTCCGCCTTTACCCTCTCGCTTTTCAAAAGGGTAAGCCCATTTTCTAATTACAATAACATTGCGATTAACGATATTAGCAACTTTTTTATACCCACCTAGATACTCAATTATGAGTTTTGCGGTTTTCGTATATGTTTTTATCATAGCGATAAAAATACGATATCAAAAATATTTAGTCAATACGAAAAACGTATCGTTGTATTTTTTGTATTGTAAGGACTTTAAAAATAAGGAATAAACTTAATTATGATTAGGCAAAAAGAGCTAAAAATTTGGATAAAAAAAGAGCTTGATAAAATGGGACGAGGGAGCCAAGCCAAGCTTGCCGCCCATCTTGGTATAAGAAGACCAGCTATATCCAATATGATTAATCTTAATACAAATAGGGAAATGAGAGATATTAAGGCAGATGAATTAGTTAAAATTATGGAGTTTTTTAAAGATTCTTCACCTATTTCTGGACCTTACTCTGATGATTTTCTTTACTTATATTCACAAGCGAATGATTCTGAAAAGAAGATTGTCGAGGATCTTTTAAAATCTCTGCTCGCAGCAAGAAATTCATAAAAGCTTTTTTTTCACATTCGGTTAATTTATTTAGCATGATGGATAGCTGTTTTTCTTTTATATTTTCTATCATAAGCACCTCATTAACATTAATGATAATAAACAAAATCGAATAGATTTATAAAAATAAAAATACGTTTTTCGTATTTTATCTATTGACACATCGTTACGAAAAACGTATTAATCACTCCATATCTTAGAAAATAACTTTTGCCAATAGGCAGTATGGAGGCATTTGTGAATAAACCAGTGTTTATAAATTCTGATGAAATTCTCTTAGTGATGTGCGAAAATGAAGAACAAAATCTCGCTAAATCTGGTCCTTTATTAGAAGAAAAGGACATTATCAATTTTATCGACCAAACCGATAATGCTGTCCAAATTTTGCGCGTAGAACCAACGACTAATCGTTGCGAAGATATCTCTGAAGATATTGCTGAGTTTTATCTCAAACTACGTGAACAAAAGTGTTTTGATGGCAAAATACCGCATGACTTTATTCTACACAGCACAGCATACGGTTTTTTTTTAGATGATATAAAACAGCGCGAATATGATGATGCAATGTATGGTTCTTACGAAAAACAACACCGTTTGCGTCCTTGTGATGTGCTTTAAAAGCTAAAGGCGTTTTTAAAAGACGCCACCTTTTCAAAAAATTCACCACACAATGCAATGCCGTTCTTTTGCAAGAACGACAAAGGCAGAATCTAACTTAAAGGAGTAAAATCATGGAAAAGAAATATGAACTGACTGATGAAACAATCGAAGTTGGGGGCAAAACTCTCCACCGCATTCGTGCACTGAGAGACTTTGGAAGAGTCAAGAAAGGTGACGTTGGTGGTTTTATAGAGCATGAGGGTAATTTATCACATGATGGCAATTGCTGGGTTGGAGATAGTGCAAAGGTTTTTGGGAATGCCGAAGTCTATGCCAATGCACTAATCCAAGATTGTGCATTGGTTTATGATAACGCAACAATTTTCGATGATGCACAAATTTTGAGTGGTGCACACATTTTCAATCATGCAAAAGTTTACGGTAATGCCCGTGTTCACGTACTTGCAAAAATTTATGGGAACGCGAAAGTGTACGATAAAGCTTCTGTTTCTGGTAATGCACGAATATACCATGATGCAAAGATTGGCGGTAATGCAATAATTTCAAAGAACGCAGAAATTTTTGACGATGCTTGTGTTTTTGAATCCGCATTGATTGCAGATGATGCACGTGTTTTTGGAAAGGCTAAGGTTTATGGCAATGCCGCAATCCACCAAGGTGCACATGTTTCTGAAAAAGCTAAAATTGGCGGTCACGCAGAAATCTCTGGAAATGCCCGTGTGTTTGGTGGTGCACTAGTTTGCGAGAATGCCAAAGTAACCGGAAATACAAAAGTATCTGGAAATGACACTGTTTTAAGATAAGGGCGACTTAAACCATGGAAAAAAAATACGAACTTACTGATGAAACAATTGAGTTTGGGCGCAGAACGCTCCGCCGCATTCGTGCACTGAGAGACTTTGGATATGTCAAAAAAGGTGACCTAGGCGGTTTTATAGAAAAAGAGAGCAACTTAAGCCATAAGAGAGACTGTTGGATTTTTGGCAATGCACACGTTTACGGTGATGCCAAAGTTTATGATGATGCGCGGGTTTATGGGAATGCACGCGTTTATGACAATGCACAAGTTTA
>NZ_JBHIRB010000059.1:0-2433 GCF_042196845.1 Bartonella sp. AA9NXGY | reverse complement strand
CCACTTTCCGGATTCGTAAACCGTTTCCTGCGGATAAGTATTATTACTTCAATAGCTCTTACCACAGGACTTTATCAGAATGAAATTGCCATTTTGATAACACAAATGCCCTATGAGTTATCAAAGGCGCTCATAACAAATCCACTCAATGATACACAATTAATGAATTTACTTGACAAAGCAGCAACCAAAGGATTCCAATATGCAGGCCGTCTTTTCCAAGAAACCGTCTTCTTCGAAGCCAATGGACTGCTTTACAGTCTCTTAGGCATCATTATCTTGCTAGCAACAAGCCTCGTAGTCGCAATCGGTGGGGGTCTCGTGCTCCTGACAAAAATCGCACTTGCACTTCTCGTAGGATTGGGACCAATCTTCATTATTGCTCTACTCTGGCAACCAACTTATCGCTTTTTTGAGCAATGGATTGTACAAGTCGCCAATTATATAATCCTCTTTCTACTCTTAGCAACTGTATTTAATCTGATGATGAATATCTTTGCAAACTATTTGAGCGATATGAAACTCGACTACGACCAGAATGTAAGCTTCATGTTTGGAGGAGCTCTCATCTTGTCCATTATATCCATCATGCTGTTACTCAAACTATCAAGCATGGCCAATTCTCTCGCAAAAGGCATTACATTCGGACATCTATGGAGACATAAAAACTAGATGAGATAGAAAGCAATGGTTCCCGTAACAGACGCCCTTAATATCCATATGACAAAATAACTAAGATATCCAATCCTAAAGTAAAAAATATTCGCACTGAAATTGAGCTATTTTCATAAATTAAAAAATGAAATTAAGAAAAGATAAATTATCGTAAACTATACACTTTACTTTGGTGTCGAAATTATAATAATGACAACAAATATCAGAATGTGTATAACAGTAAAAAGAGTCATGTCAAAATGAAGTCAATCATACTTGTAATTTTGATTGCAAACATTTTATCGGCTTGTGCATTAGCACCAAAGCTAAAACAGCCCAATGATAGAAACCGTGTGCCTATTAATAAAACAATCCCTGCCGAAATTAAGCGAGGAGACAGATGAAAAAGCGATTTATTATAACAGGAATGATTACCCTTTTGGGAATGCTAAATCTAGCACATGCGGATGCAGTTACAAGCGTATCTTATGACCTCTCGTCACATAAGGACTCAGCCCCACCACCTGCTCTACCAGCAGAATATCTGGAGCTTACTAATCTATTAAAAAAAGGGGAAATTATTGAGCTCTTAAAAAAACAGCTTGAGTTGAAAAAAGAACAAATTTCACAAACAGAAAAAGCCTATCAAGCTATAACAAAGAATCAGAAAACAAACCCAAAGCAAATAGATTTTTCTAGTTTTTTTCTCAAAGAACCAGAATCGTTCTATAAGAGTGATAAGCTTTCAAGGAAATCATATCAAGAGGTATTAGAGGACGAAAACAAAGTTTCTGGGCCTTTTGATCAAATGGGCAAAACTATTTCGGAGCGTTTACAATTTGCATCGATACTAGATAAAGCTGTAAGTTTAGAAACTTTTGAAAACGTAGAAAATCGTTTTCAATACCTCAAAAGTCTATTTAATGAACTTCAAACAAAAGAAAACCTGAAAGATATTGCAGATCTTCAAGCACATATCGATGGTTCGTTAGCCATGATCCAAAATGAATCTATAAAGGTACAAATGGTAGCACATTTACGTAAGGCTGAGAAATCACTTATCAAAAGGAAAAGACGCGAACTTGATATGAAAATTTTTGATCATGAAAAAAAAGGAATGCCTACCATACGATGAAAACAAAAGCCGATGTAGAAGGTTCAGTACTCTCTGAACAATTAAGAGAAGCACAAAGATTTTATCAAAGCCAAGATATCGTGCTGAAAACACTTAGGTAATGTATACATGCAAATGAAGCGTTTAGCATATATCTATGTTCCAAGGTGATAAAAAGTTGAAAATTCATTAAAGAGGAATTCCATGGACTTTACAGTGTTCACGCAACTTTTCAATAAAATTGATCAGATAACAAAAACATATGTCACGGACATTTCCTCAAAAACAATAGCTACAATTACACCCTTTGTTTCAATTGGAATCACAATCGCTTTCATCATCTACGGATGGCTCATCATTCGTGGCGCTATAGATATGCCTCTCTCCGGGTTCGTAAACCGTTTCCTACGGATAAGTATTATTACTTCAATAGCTCTTACCACAGGACTTTATCAGAGTGAAATTGCCATTTTGATCACACAAATGCCCTATGAGTTATCAAAAGCGCTCATAACAAATCCACTCAATGATACACAATTAATGAATTTACTGGACAAAGCAGCAACCAAAGGATTTCAATATGCAGGACGTCTTTTCCAAGAAACCGTCTTCTTCGAGTCCAATGGACTGCTTTACAGTCTCTTAGGAATCCTCATCTTGCTAGC
>NZ_JBHIRB010000058.1:0-2602 GCF_042196845.1 Bartonella sp. AA9NXGY | reverse complement strand
TGCTGCTCTGATGATAACAAAGGCTCTAAAGAAACATGGTCCTTACACTCCAATGCAAACTTATGATGTTGATCAGAGCTTAGATAAACGTTTTTTATTTTAACAGCTGTTTCAATAGGGCGGGTAGCGCTTGCATCATAAACACCTTGTCCCGCCCGTGTCTCAAACACCACATCACGGCTTTCGTTAAAGTAAAAGGTCTCCCGTTCACAAAAACGAATGGCTGCAAAAATGCTTTCTTGGATTTGTTGAACATACTCATCGGCTATGTCATCAATCTCATCTTGAATGACCGACACTAAGTGCGAAAGTGTTCTCTTATGACGATAAACATCTCGCTTTACAGGTATCGGTCCTCCAGTCTTAACCCGAATATAATGACGTGTCATCAAAATACCTCTCAGTGATTAGTCACGAATTCAACGACTATACTTGCTTGCCCAGCTTGTACTGTTTTGTCCGCTTTAGCATAGAGAGTGACCTCTTCATCATAAGGGACAAATTCCTTCTGATTGGTGGGCTTAACCTCTTTTACTGCCTGTTGTTTGATTTCCGCTTCACCAAACTCAGTCCCTCCAGCAGTGCTGCCTATTTTGACCTTTGTGTCCGAAAATGCTGTCTTAACAAACACTTTAATCGAAGTAATCAAAGCACCACGAGGGAGGGTGCCTATCTTCATCACCTTTTCTTTATCTTCATAGCTAAAATTAAGCCGCAAAAAGCTTACCTGCTGGGTATGAAGATTTCTCCCTTGCAAGGGCTGTGGTAAATAATCTGCCATGTCTTATCCCCTCAATGATTTGTTACGAATTGCACAACCACAATACATTCACCAGCATCGGTGGTTTTGTCTCGTGTTGCATAAAGGGTCATCTCCTTATCATCTGCAACAAAAGACTTTTGATCTGTTGGCGTAAAATCTTGCGTGCCTTGGGCTTTGATGTCTTTTTCACTGAACTCATTGCCCCCATAGCTGCTGCCAATCTTCAATTTCGCTTCTGAAAATGCCGTCTTAACGAACGCTTTTATTGAAGTGATCAAAGCGCCACGGGGTAATATCCCAATTTTTTCTGTGAGATGTTTCTCTTTATGTAAGATATTCAAACGTAAGAAACTTACCTGTTGGGTATGTAGATTTCTGCCCTGTAATGGAGGGGGTAATTGATCTGCCATGTCTTGTTTCCTCCCTATGATTAATTATCAGGTTCACCACTGTAGGTGGGGATAACAATCGTTCCAAAATCTTGCGCTGCTTGAGAGC
Source organism: Bartonella sp. AA9NXGY (assembly GCF_042196845.1). Taxonomy (NCBI): domain Bacteria; kingdom Pseudomonadati; phylum Pseudomonadota; class Alphaproteobacteria; order Hyphomicrobiales; family Bartonellaceae; genus Bartonella; species Bartonella sp. AA9NXGY. The sequence goes on along the minus strand of NZ_JBHIRB010000058.1, from coordinate 1,341 downwards.
TATTTGGAAATTTGAAACGGGTTTTCTTCATGCCAATCAGTGTTTTCGCAGACAAACCATAGTAACGTTGATAGTCGAAATGCTCTTCCACCAATTTATAGCGATTGACATTGCGATTATTTCCAAAAGCCATAACGATACTTTGTGCTCCAAGAAAAACAGCACGACGCACACTTTTTTTCGCTGTATGATCGGTAGATTTAACCCCATGGGTGACATGTTCAGATTCACGTAAAATCACACCATTATACATGCCTAAAGAACCATCAAAGATTGGGTTTTGCGCACGAGAGCCTGTGTAAGCAGCTTTCTGAATATCAAGCCACTGACCAGTCTCTGTATTGGTACGCAATTGCATCACTTGTGTTGGATGCAAATAGAGAACATAAACACTCTCCCCATTCACACGTACTGGTCGAATTTTGGGATTAGCAAGTTTCGCCATTTTTACAGCTTCGTCAATAAGCTTCAAACTAAAGCTGTGTTTTGGCGCTTCACTTAGCTCTTCATCCTTGGTTTTACCATCTGGACGGATAATTCGCTTACTACTTGGTGCCAGAGGTTCATTAAATCCATAATGCACATTCTCGATATCTATCATCCGATCTTCAAAAGAGATTGTCCTTGCTGTATATCCGCAAGCTTGAATGAAAAACATCAAGCTTAAGCGATCTGCATACCAATCAACTAAGCCATCTTTTGCTTCGTCACGCAAATCAAACGTTGTACGTTGTTGCGCTATACTACCTTCATTTTCTACACGAACTGCATGCGAAAGCTCGTCAATATATAGTCTGTCATGAAGGAATTGTAATGCCTCTTCATTCCCCTCAAGCGTCTGTCCTGAGGTAACTCCCCGTCCCAAAAGCTGTGTACGTAAGCTAAATGTAACACAATCCCCTCTGCCCTTCTGTGTTTCAGTTTTAAGTTGAATAATGCTGTTTGAACCCTTGCCTATAAGGGGGGCAATAGGTATCGCCTTTGAAACTTCTGTATTTAATAATTTTGACCACGTGCTTATCGCATGAGGATCATCTGCTCTAACTGTTGTTAATGCCATTGATTTTACCTTTCTTTGCTGTAAAAAAAACCGGCTTAAAAGCCGGACCATAACCCTGCATAAAACAGGCTAATTTCTATAAAAATGCACTCTTAATACCCGTTACCAGCACCATGCAATTGCCGAAAAATTGCTTTATTTTTCGGATTTGATATCCAAGCGTCAAATTCTTCTTCTGACATCCTATCAATGCTTGCTAAAGTGATTGGTCCAACACTGCCCCCTCCACCAGATGCCGTTAAGGTTCTCGCAGAATTCTGCCGGCTTTGAAGCGCAGCAAC
>NZ_JBHIRB010000057.1:0-2677 GCF_042196845.1 Bartonella sp. AA9NXGY | reverse complement strand
GTTTACGGTGATGCCAAAGTTTATGATGATGCGCGGGTTTATGGGAATGCACGCGTTTATGACAATGCACAAGTTTATGATTATGCCGAAGTTGGTGGTGCTGATGTTGGAGATAATGCCAAGGTTTTTGACTATGCGCGGATTTATGGGAATTCTGTTATAGGGAAAAGTGTACACGTTTACGGAAATGCTAAAATTTACAATCAAGCATATATTTGCTGTCGTGTAGACATTGCTGGAAATTGTAAAATTAGTGGCTCCACCGTAATCGTAGAACGTGAGAAATAGTAATCATGGAAAAAAAATACGAATTTACTGATGAAACAATCGAAGTTGATGGCAAAATCCTTCACCGCATTCGTGCACTGAGAGATTTGGGGGACGTCAAGAAAGGTGATCTTGGCGGCTATATTGAGACTGAAGAGAACCTATCGCATGAGGACTATTGTTGGGTTGCGGATAATGCATGTATTTATGACAATGCACTAGTTTCCGATGAGGCACAAGTTTTTGGCAATGCACGTGTTTATAACAATGCACGCGTTATCGATTATGTAGAAGTTTACGGTAATGCCAAAGTTTATGATGATGCGCTGGTTTTTGATGGTGCTAGGATTTTTGATGATGCACATGTTTACGAGAGCGCACGCGTTTACTACGGGGCATGCGTTTACGGTCGTGCAGAAATTTACGGTGAGACACACGTTTACGGTAAGGCACACGTTTACGGTAAGGCAGAGGTTTACGATTGTGCACGCGTTTTCGATGAAGCACGTGTTTACGGTAAGGCAGAGGTTTACGGTTATGCATGCGTTTCCGATAAGGCAGAAGTTTACGATTGTGCACGCGTTTTCGATGAAGCACGTGTTTATGGTAAGGCAGAGGTTTACGGTTATGCATGCGTTTCCGATAAGGCAGAAGTTTACCGTAGCGCACACGTTGATGACTATAACGCCATCTCAACTGGAGAAAAGACCAGATGAAAAAATACGAACTTACTGATGAAACAATTCAGTTTGATGGATACCTTACGCTTTACCGCATACGTGCATTAAAAGATTTTGGTGATGTTAAGGCTGGGGACCTTGGGGGCTTTGTAGAGTATGAAGACAATTTAAGTCAAAAAGACGATTGCTGGATTTATAATGATGCCAAGGCGTATTGTTGTGCCAAGATTTACGATAGTGCTAAGGTTTATGATAAAGCACAAATTGGTGATTGTGCCGAGATTTTTGGCAATGCAAAAATTTATAATAACGTCAAAATATATGATGGACATATTTTTGGACACACACAAATTTATGGAAATGTGATTATTTATGCCGATTCAAGAATTTATGGCAATGTAAAAATTTATGATAATTCAGAAGATTGTAAACAAACTATGACCGCCCAGAACGGCGACTCTTCAACAAAAGACGACATTCCTTTCTAGCAACACAAACCAACTTTTAACACAAGCGTGATTCACGCCACGGGTGAATTGCGCGCAATGTAGGAAATCAAGATGAGTGAACAAAACACTAACCTAATAGAAATTGAAGAAACACATCATGTAGCCGTCGAACAAACTGTCATGGAACGTATTTTAAATAAAGCCTTAGACAGTGACGTCGATATGGATCGCTTAGAGCGTCTTCTTGATTTAAGAGAACAAGAGATAAAACGACAAGAGCGCCAAAATTTTGTCCGTGATCTTTCGGCTGTGCAAATGGCATATAAAAATATCGAACAAAACGCCATTAATAACCATACAAACAGCAAATACGCTACACTTGATCAGTACATTGATGCTGTAAAGAAAGGGCTTGCAACATACAAATTTGCTTTGTTTTATCGTATTAAAAATCAAACAGAAAAAAACGTTACCATAGAAATAACTCTGTCTCATCCTTCAGACAATCAAATCTCAACAGAAGGAACATTTCCAATTGACAGTACAGGCTCTAAAAATAGCATACAATCACTTGGTTCCACACTTACCTACGCACGAAGATACCTATTAGGCATGCTTCTTAATTTAGCAAGTAAAGAAGACGATACAGATGGAAACCCGCCTATTAAAAAGGCTTTTCCACAACAGATCAATGAAATCAGAAGACTTGTCGTACAAACCCAAACAGAAGAAGAAAAAATACTTGCTTATGTCAACGTCAAAAAGCTCGACGATATGTCTGAAGGACAAGCACAAACGGTATTACATCTTTTGAAAGATAAACAAAACAGGCAAAAGGCAGAAACAGATTCTACTATACAAGATGCCGATATAGCAACGCCACAAGAGCAACAAACGGCGGTGTGAGATGGAACAAAGAACAGCAGAATGGTTTCAAGCGCGCTTGGGTAAAGTCACCGCATCTAATGTTTACAACATTATCAGTAAGACAGCAAAAGGATTGCCTACGAGCAAATATGAAGACTACAAAATCAAACTCATAACAGAGCGCTTAACAGGCGAAACAAGCCCTTATTATGAAACTGAAGATATGAGATGGGGTATCGAACATGAAGATGATGCCTTGAGAGAATATGGCTTCATTTATGATGCCAATATAACAAAGTGCGGCTTTATCCAACACCCCACAATAGAAATGGCGGGGGCTAGCCCCGATGGTCTCATTGGAGAAGACGGTTTAATCGAAGTCAAATGCCCGAGATCAGTAACACATATGCGCTT
>NZ_JBHIRB010000056.1:0-2683 GCF_042196845.1 Bartonella sp. AA9NXGY | reverse complement strand
GAATGGTAATATCCGCTTGTTTCTGTTCTCCTGGTGCTTTCTCTCCTGACGTTTCCTCTGCCTTACCGGCTACGAGCGTCGAGGCGACAACTTCCGTGTTGTTTCCAGATTCAATGGCAACGCCTTTTTCTCCTGCTATACTTGAACCTACCACTTGGGTAGCTCCAAAAGTTTCATGATAGGATGAGCTTCCCCCAAAAAAACCGCCATCTGTGTAGCTAGATATCTCACGGTGTGAACTATCCTCTGCATTGGTGATCAGGACATCGTTGCTGGCTTTCAGCCCTACCTTGCCCTCAGCCGCAACGGAACTGCCTGTGATGCTAAGGTCATGCGGTTTCCCATCCTGCCCTGCAACAACAGTGGTATCACCCCCAGATTTTATCGAAGAACCCCGAGAAATAGACTCTTGCCTATCAACACTAAAGTCGCTGCTCTGAAAATGATAATCTCTTTCATCGTTTCTCACCCCTATTGTTATCTCCCCTTGTGCGCCAAGAGCAACATTGTCCTTCGCATCTATATCGGAAGCAGCAATATGGATATCTTGACCCGAGATGACAGTGGTATCTTTTCCAGAACTTAAATGAGAGCCATTGTGCAAGGCGACATGGGAGGTTTCACTCCCGCGATGATTGTCCATGCTGTTGCGTGTAGCATCAATCGAAACATTTTCTTTTGCTTGTAAGTAAAGATCATCATGCGCTTGAACATCAGAGCCTAAAATATTCAAATCTTTTCCAGAGAGAAGTGTCGTCGAGCCTCCAGAGTTTAACACAGATTTATGGTGCATAATGGAGTCACTATACTGTTTATGGTGATGCGTTGCAGCTGAGCCTATCGTCAAGTTGCCTTCTTCTGTAGCCATGGCAAGATCACCTCCGGTGCTGATCCCCACCCCTGAGGCGGTAATATCTTGTTTAGCAATCACCGTTGCATTACCCCCAGCAGAAAGCGCCTCGGTGTTTAATACGGTCTCCACGCCGTCAACCGTTGTGCGCCCTGCGTCCAAACGAATATTCTTCTCCGCAAGGATAACAGCATCCCCACCAGCAGCAAAATGCCCCCCTTGACTGAGGATATCCCCACCATGCACATGCAATTGGTGGTTTGCCGCAATCCGCCCTGAATTGGTTATTGTGGAATTGCTTGTATTTTGGCTGGTGATATTGACATCATCGCCCATGATCAAAGCCCCAGCAGAAACAAAGGAGGCTCTGTCTTTTTCAGGGATGTAAAGCACCGGTGCATAAACATCCATGCCCTTGACCTGTTGGCGCACATAAATCACCATCGGGGCTTCTAGGGACGCCAATTGTTCTTCACTCAAAGCCTCACCAAAAGGGAGATTGTGTGCTTTTGCATAATCTGCCCCACCATCTAGCAAAGTTTTGACTTGTTCAATGGCATCACTTCCAGGAATAAAGGAACCTTTGCCCAAACCTTGACCAACAAGATCACGCATTTGTTTCTCAATCAGCTGCTTTTCAAAATAGGCATCACCTAAGAAAAAAATCTCTCTGTCAGGATTATAACCAATTCTGTTCAAATAATAGGCTGAGCCATAAAACTTGCCGACATCAAGGAATTCTGCCCGCGTTTCATAAATGAAATTTTGATTGGGCAGCGTGCCCCCAACACCCCCCGATTGGGGCTTTGGTAAAGGGAGCCCCTCAGCAAGTTCCCCCGCATTATTGAGATCGACTTTTGGTGTAAAGAGAGCGCCAGCTCCAGGCAAACCACTTAAGGACTCCAGTGGATTGCCTCCAACGGTTTTTGCCTCAAAATGCGCATCCCCTGTAATCGAACCTTCCGCTGCCTCGTTGTGGAGTTGATCGACCACCAAATTCAAAATGCCACCCGCTTGAACAAGACCAGGAACAGTATCGAGAACTTCTGAATTGATATGGCGAAAACCATCATTATTTATTATATCTAAAGCAACATTTCGGCTTCCATCAGCGTTATAAGCATAACAATAAGCATCCGTATTAGCCTGACAACCCATATAGGTGTTTTTATAAGCTGTTGCACCTAAATTGGTCAGCACATTGGCGTGGATATCGGCGTTTCCCCCTGCTTCTATAATGCTATAATGGTTGTCAATGGTATCAGCGTTAATAATAAGATTGCCGTGAGACTGTATCATTCCTTGACGAGTAGGCGAAAATTCTTGCGTGACAGTTTTCTGTATCATGTGAGATAAATTATTCCATCGGTACCCTTGAAAAAAAACCGAACTTTCACTCTCTTCATTCCAAGTAAATGCCTTGTATACTATCCCATCTTCTAAAGTTATCTTACCATAAGTTGCCTCTTTGTTGGGCAAAGAATTTTTAAAGTGAAAATCACATGTGTTTCCCGAACATTCAACTTCCTCATAGGAAACGGCCCATATTTCTATCCCCAACTCATTTGCTATACTTGTTGTATGATACAAAATCGCATTTTCAATTGAATCAAAGCGTTCTGGTTTTTGGAAAGAAATATCGCTATATTCCGTTTTTTCTGTGATGACAGGCGTGCTATCGGCTTCGTTTTTCAGGGTGTTGGTTTGGATATTTAAGTTTCCACCAACTTGAATAAAGCCCGCTTTGTTAACAAGGGAAAGGCTTTTTCCGCTGCCAGCCGCATTGGTGAAACCCAAATCACCCTCTGCCATTATGGCACCAAAATCATTCAA
>NZ_JBHIRB010000055.1:0-2694 GCF_042196845.1 Bartonella sp. AA9NXGY | reverse complement strand
ATTCAACTCATTCTCTCTCCATTGCGTTTATCAGAGATAGAGAGTGTTGATGAGGAGCATCCATGGTTTGTGCACGCGTTTGATTTGATTAAGGCGCGTGCAAAATACGAACTTTACAAGAATATCCTTAAAGAACCCGATTGTGCAACAGCAGCGTACAATGACTTTAACGAACAGTTGCATGAATTGCGTGCAGAGACGTCTCAACGTCATAACGTCACTCGAATAATTCCGACGGATTTTTAAGATGGTTTATTTTCCAATCGCTGATTACAGACCAGATGTTTCGGTCGTCAACGGTAGCTTTACGGATACGCTTGTGAATGTTTTACCGGCTGATGGCTGTTACATTCCGATGCCTAGTGCAATGGTTGTGTCTCATGCTTTGGAAGAAAAGCCTTTGGGGTGCATAGCGTTTAGAAGTGGCAATGGTGTTAAGATAATCGTAGGAGGCAAGCAAAAGCTTTACAGTTATGATAGTCAAACGAAGGGGTGGAAGGACATAAGTCAAAGTGGTGTGACTTATCATGCGCATGAAGATAATCAATGGTCGTTCGCTTTGTTTGGTCAAAGAATTATTGCGGTGAATAAAAATGATAAACCACAAGTTTTTAATACCCATAGTTCTGAACGATTTGAAGATTTAGGAGGCAATCCCCCGAAAGCAGGCTTGGTGAAGGTTTGGGGACCTTTTGTTTGTTTGATGCAATTGACAGATCACCCCAATCGCATTCATTGGTCAGGTTTGGAAGATGCAACCCATTGGACAGTTAAGCAGAAAGATTGCGATTTTCAAGATTTTCCAGATGGAGAATATGTTCAAGGGTCTACGGAATCGACTAATCCCCTCATTTTTATGCGTTCTGCTATTTATGCAGGAACCTTTGTTGCGGGTTCTAAGATTGTGTTTACGTTTCAAAAGATACAAGACAAGCGCGGAGCCCGTAGTGCGTCCTCTATAGCATGTCGAGGGAGTGATGTTTTTTTTGCGAGTGATGGTGGTTTTTATCAGATGAGTTTGGATGGTCAACTTTTGCCGATAGGCTTTGAGAAAGTTGATAGAACAGTTTTTAAAACCTTTGATAAGTTTGCTCTTGATGAGATGCAAGGGGTTATAGATCCCATTGATAACCGGATTTACTGGTCCTTAAAGAGAGGCAATAACGAGCAAACGACCTTTGTTTATGATTGGGGATTGCAGAAATGGTCGACGCTACAGGGAAAACCTTTCACGTTGTTTCCAGTATTTACGACAGGTTATACTTTAGAACAGTTAGATGAGATCTCGATCAATCTTGAGACATTGCCGGCTTCTTTAGACAGCCCTCGTTGGCAAAGTGGCGCCCCAATGCTTGGTGCTTTTGATGATGAAAATCGGCTTGTTATGTTTACGGGAGCACCGATGGAGGCAACGGTTGTTTCGCAAGAATTGGGAGCACCAGATGGAAGTTTTAACTTTATCACGAAGATGTTTGCTGAAGTTGATACGACGGAAGGTCTTTTAAGCATAGGAGAGCGTCGTCTTCGCAATAATCAGACGCCGATTACATGGCACCAAGAGAGGGCATGTTCATATGTCACGGGTGCTTATCATGGTCGTTCGCGCAATCGTTATCACCGCTTTAAATTGCGTATTCCTGAAGGTGTTCATTGGAACCAAATCACAGGATTTAATGTGGATTTACGTCCTTTAGGCAGAGGGTAATGGCAAAAGTCTTTTTGACCACGTCTTGGGATATGGAGCGTATAGCACCATACCTTGAAGACATCATTGCGTCGTTTCGCGAGTATGTGGAACGTTTTAAACATGAAATCACGTTGCAAGAGCTCCTTGAAGCGATTTGCAGTGGCAAGAAACAGTTATGGCTTGTTTTGGATGATGACGAGCGCTTTTTAGCGGCATTCACGACCCAGATACAGCAGACAGTTTTAGGAAAGAAGCGCGCTCTGATTTGTGAATGTAGTGGCAAGGGCGTTCTTGATCAAGTTGATAATTTGACATTTGTAGAGGATTGGGCGCGTGAGAATGGGGCTTTTGAGATAGAGATTTTAGGGCGTTTAGGTTGGAAACGTGCACTGAACAAACAAGGTTATGGCATAGATATGCTTTATTATAGGAAGGAATTGTGACATGGGGAGCAGTAGACCAGCAACGACAGAACAGAAGCAGGTGCAGACAAGTGCCCCTCCTGCTTGGATGCAGAATGTCTTTAAGCGAGGTGGTGCGGATGCGTATAATCTGTATGATACAGGGGCGGGTGGGAATGTTTATGGCGGTCCTCGTGTAGCGCCGTTAAGTGATCAAACGCGCTATGGAATTGGTGGTCTTGGAAGTATTCCTCATCATTATCAAAATCGCTCTTTGATGAATACAATCTATAATCCAACGTCGGCAGCCATGAATCTTCGACATATGGCCTCTGGTGGTATGATGGGAGAAAATTCGTATTTCAAACAAGCACTTCAAGAAGCATTAGATGATTCAGACACTCAAATTAACAGATATTTCTCAGGTATTGGTCGTTATGCAACTCCTGATCACAGAGAGGAAGTGCGGAAAGGAAGAGATTCTATATACGCTCGTGCTATGTTAGAGCAATATAATCGTGATGCGGACCGCATGATGCAAGCCAATGCCATGATAGACCAAGCCAATCAAAATCAATTGGGCGCCTCAAATAACTTCTTACAGGG
>NZ_JBHIRB010000054.1:0-2715 GCF_042196845.1 Bartonella sp. AA9NXGY | reverse complement strand
CTGGTCTTTAGTGTCCATGTTGTCTTGTTTTTTAGATCAAAATGTACATTTCTGTCTTTAGCAATATTCGCTCTGCCCTCTAGAGTAGACTGATCAGCGCTTAAGGTGAAGGTGCCATTGGAGATCTCATTAATATTTTTCTCCTCCCAAAAGCTTTCTTTTTTTGTAAAGAGGCCGTCCCCTAATAACACGTCGGCATGGATTTCTGAATTTGTGAGATTAACTGTACCAATTGACAGATCAGCACTATTTTTAATGTTAGCGTTAGTGAAAGCTCTAATGAAAATTCCTGTGCCATTTTCAGCATGAAGCTCTGCATTGGTCAGATTGATTTCATTGCTATGATGTTTTTGTGGATCATTTAGCTCATCTTGTTTGGTAGTAGGGTGAGTTACGAATTGCAAACCAGAAACTTCTGCTGTTGCAGAAACATTTTTCAAATCAATATGCCCACCGTTGATTGCAAATAACGCTGTTTCGTTCGCTGCTACGGATCCTCCCGTCATGTTGACTGCACCACCATCGATTGCTGCAAGCCCAGTTCCACTACTACTAATCGTTGTTTTTTCAAGAAAAATTACACTGTTTGCGCCATTAGAAAATACACCAGATGACTTATCGCTATCATTTGTTTTTAGGGTCACATCTGCAACAGTAATATGTCCACCATTTTCAGCAACCAATGCATTACCCAATGCATTACCTTTCCCCGTGACGGTTCCTTCCGTCATGCTGATGGTGGAGTTTGAACCTTCCGCATAGAGTCCAACGTTATCAGATGTAATGTTTGCATTGTTGGTTAAAGTGATGGCACTGCCGCTTTTAGCAGATATTGTTGTATTTTGTGCATGAAATGATCCTCCCGAGATTGTTATTGTCGAATCATTCTCTGCTAATACACCTTTTTCAAATACACCGGTGGCTGCTTGAGCCACTGTTACATCTTTTAAAGTGACGGTACTTTTATTTGCGTTTATTCCATAGTACAGTGTCCCATCCTTTTTAACACCCGATATTGTCACATTTTCTAGTTTGTTTTCACTACTGTTACTGTTTGAGAATATAGCACTAGTTGAAGTAGTTGTAATGGTTCCCCCAGTCATCTTGATTGCGCCACCGTTTTGTGCTTGAAGCCCGAAGAAAGCATCATTAATCGTTGTCTTTCCAAGTAATTCAATCATGCTACCAAGGCCACTAGAAACTGCACCAGTTCCATAACCATCTTTTGTTTTTAGGGTGACATCTGTAACAGTAATATGGCCACCGGATGTTGTCTTTACTGCTTGCTCTTTCGCTGTGATGCTCCCCCCTGTCATTTCGATGATGGACTTTGAATCTGCCGCATGGAGTCCAGCAGCATTATTAGATGTAATGTTTGCATCGCCAGTTAAAGCGATGGTGCTGCCGTTTTGAGCAAATATTGCTGTTCTTTCTGCATCAAATGATCCTCCTAAAACGTTTATTATGGAATCATATGCCTCTATGGCAGTTTGTGCTTGCGTCACTGTTACATTATTTAAAGAGATATAACTTGCATCTGCTTTTATTCCAAAGAACAGTGGCACATCCTCTTTAATACTCGATATGGTCACATTTTCTAGTTTGTTTTCATATTTATAACTGTGACTGTTTAAGAATGTAGCACCAGCTGCAGAAGCTGTAATGGTTCCTCCAATCATCTTGATTGTGGCCTCATCTATTACTTGAATCCCGATGAAAGCATTATTAATCGTTGTCTTTCCAAGTAATTCAATTATGCTAAGGTCTTCACAAGCTACACCAATTCCATAAACATCTTTTGTTTTTAGGGTGACATCTGTAGCAATAATATGGCCACCGTATGTTGTCTTTACTGCTTGCTCTTTCGCTGTGATGCTCCCTCCTGTCATTTCGATGATGGCCTTTGAACCTGCCGCATAGAGTCCAACATCATTAGATGTAATGTTTGCATCGCCAGTTAAAGTGATGTTGCTGCCGTTTTGAGCAAATATTGCGGTTTTTTCTGCATCAAATGATCCTCCTAAAACTTTTACTGTGGAATCATATGCATCTATGGCAGTTTGTGCTTGTTTAACTGTTACATTTTCTAAAGTGATAAAACTTTTCTTGTTTATTTTTATTCCAAGGAGTGATGATGCTTCATTTTTATTATCTGATATTACTACATTTTGCAGTATATTTCTATTATCCTTACTACCATCGATATAAACGCCAGTTTGAGAAGCTGTAATGTTCCCCCCGGTCAGGTTGATGTTAGCGCCGTCTTTTACAGAAATACCAAAACGAACATCAGAATCAGTGCCTTGAATATTTAAGCTATTTAATTCAAGCGCACTGTTAGCACCTTCAACTGTTACAACATATTTATCGCTACCTGTGTCTGTATTTGTGTTTTTATTTCCAGTTACAGTTACAGTACTACCGGTGATTTTTCCTTTGTTTTTTACATAAATAGTCTCGTACGTTTTTCCGGATATATCTTTTTCTTCGTTGGCAACGTCAAGAGTTTCAGCATGTGCAGTGAACTGGATGTTGAATAGTATGATAGCAGCCGCAGCTGTGCATGATAAAAGGGATGTTTTATACACTAGTATTCTCCTTATGAGAGTTCCCAAATATTCATTTCCCCGCGAACTTTATAAGAAGAAGTGAAAATGGATAGTTGTTATTAATTTCAGTAATTGTTTTTATTTGGTAAGACATTTTTGGTTTTTT
>NZ_JBHIRB010000053.1:1372-2730 GCF_042196845.1 Bartonella sp. AA9NXGY | reverse complement strand
GTGGAAATTGAAAAAACCGTTAAATTGGACTGTTTCAGTAAATTGTTTACCTCTTCCGCTAGCGCTTTTGCCTGTGAAGCTACTGTATGAGCTGTTGTCGCTGTTTCCAGAGAACTCTTGATACCACTAAGCTCTTTCTTCATTGTATCGGCGGTTGTTTTGGCTTCTTCTGCTGTCCTTTTCGCTCTATCGGCTACTTCCTTGGCTTTTTCGGCTTCGCTCTTGGCTTGATAGGCTTGTGAATCTGCCGCCTCGGCTTTTTTCTTGGCTTCGTCTGAGTACATCCGCGCTAAACTTACGGGGGCTTTAAAATTCTCAACCACTTGATTGATATCAATAACCCTACTCCTCGCAGACGAGGCTATTTTCTCTGCATTTTCTGCCTGATTGCGCGCTTGCGTCGCATCATGTCTTGCATAACCAGCAGACTCCTTGGCTTCCTTGGCTATTTTTTGTGCCTCTTCTGCTTCTTCTTCTAAAGACGCGGCTTTCTTACCCGCTGTTTCGGCTGCCCTCTGCGCCTCTCCTGCTATATATTTTGCATTACTCGCTATTTCCTTGGCTTTTTCTACTTCATTCTTGGCTTCATACGCTCGGTCATCGGCTTTCTCTGCTATTTTCTTGGCTTCTTCACCTGCCATTTCTGCTAATCTGGCTATAGTCTTAGCGTTATTGGCTGCTTCATTCGCGTCGTAAGCTTTACTCCACGCTTCATTCGCTGTGCTTTTTACTTTTTCCACCTCACTACGCGCTTGCTCCGCATCATGGTTAGCATAACCTGCTGTCTGTTTGGCTTCTTTAGCTATTTTTTGTGCTTCTTCTGCGGCTGCTTCTAAAGACGCGGCTTTTTTACCCGCTGTTTCAGCTGCCTTTTGCGCCTCTCCTGCTGCATATTTTGCACTATTGGCTATTTCCTTGGCTTTTCCGGCTTCATCTTTTGCTTCATACGCGTAGTTATTGGCTTTCTCCGCTATTTTCTTGGCTTCTTCGCCTGCCGTTTCTGCTAAACTTGCTGTAAGCTTAGCACTATCTGCTGTTTCATTCGCTTTGTGGGCTTTATTCCACGCTGCATTCGCTGTGCTTTTTGCATTTTCCACCTCACTACGCGCTTGCTCCGCATCATGTTTGGCATAACCTGCTGTCTGTTTGGCTTCTTGTGCTATTTTTTCAGCTTCATCCGCTTTACGCTTCGCCTCTTGTGCTATGCCCTTCACCGCTTCCCCACTCACCTGCCCTGCCGTCTCTCCTGAACGCACCGCAGACTCTGCTACCGCTTTCGCTTCCAAAGCTATTCTAGAGGCTTCTGTTGTGCTCTGTTGGGCTTGCTCCGCTTTCGCTATTGCACTATCTGCTGCACT
>NZ_JBHIRB010000053.1:0-1272 GCF_042196845.1 Bartonella sp. AA9NXGY | reverse complement strand
TAACAGAAGATGTCGCACCTTCTGATAACTCTTTTGATTGTTCTGCAATATCCTTGGCATCATCGGCTGCCTGTTTGGCTCCATCTGCCTTTAGACTTGCTTGCATGGCTACAGTCTTAACTTCATGACACGTTGCTACCGCCGTCGCTGCTACTTGCGTCGTCTCTGTTGCTGTTTGTGAAGCTTCTCTTGCTGTTTGTTCTGCACGCGTTGCAATGGTCTTCGATTCATCGGCTAACCTCTTGGCTTCGGTCGATAAATTAACAGCATTCTCACTGCTCTGTTTGACCTCTTCAAAACGTTGTAATGCCGTAGAAAGGGAACCTTTCGTACTATTGATTTCCCCTGTAGCTCTATCGACTGCTCCTTTTGTCTCTTCTGCCATGCGCTTCGCTGCATCAGAAGTATTCTTGGCTTCTTCTGCTAAGCCATTGGCTGTATCCGCTGTCTCTTTCGCAAGGCTAGCCGTTGTCGTCGCTGCTTTAGCTTCTTCCTTCGCTTCATGAGACGTCGTAAGCGCTGTTGTCGCTGTTTGAACTGTTTTCGTCACTTCGCTAAGCGCTTGTTCCGAAACCCTCTTCGATTCTTCTGCAACCTGTTGCGCACCATTCGCACGCGACATGGCTTTTTCTGCTTCTTGACGTGCATTAACAACCTGCTCTAACGGCGCAAAGGTTTCATACGAATACAAAGATGCCGTTCCTAAAAGCTTCGGAACAACAACGCTGTCTTGAGAAGTTCCTGCTATCATTTCTTCTCTCGTCGCGACCGGTATCAAATATTCATGTTCATGATCGGGTATCTTCATCTGCTTTCGTCCTCACATCATTCAGAGTACTTCGTCTAATGAACACTCTTTCAAATCTTCAAACTCTTCTCTTAAGGTCTCTAAGCGCTTCTCTAAATCTTTCAGTGAACCATCAAGCTCTGTTTTCAAAGCGGCTTTCAGTAAATCAAAAACGCCAGTAAGCGGCGCATGTACAAAACCTCCCCCAGAATACAAAACGACCCGTACTTGAGACGGGTCGCTAATCTCTGATATCGCAAACGGTTTTAATGACATTTCAACTCCTCATGTCTTGATCCCATAAATTACACTCACATTAACGGGGCGCGTTTCAACACCACCAACCCTCTCTGCCATGAGATGATGTTCATGATGCTCTCTGTCATTCAGACCTTCTGTTATAGGCGTTGAATAATATAAAAAATTAGCAAAGGGGCTCCTGATAAACCAAGGTAAACGCGGCGGCTTATCTTTTTCTGTAAACC
>NZ_JBHIRB010000052.1:0-2736 GCF_042196845.1 Bartonella sp. AA9NXGY | reverse complement strand
CAATGTTTTCCACGCTATATTTACGAAGATACTACGGTTTCAAAAAGTAAAAGTGAGAAACAATCCCATTTATTTACGCATTCTACGGAGAAAAACACAACAGCTGGTTTACAGAGGCGTAATGCTATTACTGATGAGGGGCTAGAACATTTTAAAGCCGCTTATCCTAATGAAACTATCACTAAAGATGATTTGTTCTATTATGTTTATGGGATTTTACATTCAGAAGATTACCGTGCTCGTTATGCTGATAATTTATGCAAAGAATTACCTCGCATTCCTTGCGTAAAGAGTGCTGATGATTTTTGGAAGTTTGTAACAGCTGGGCGTGAACTCGGTCATTTGCACGTAAACTATGAAGATGTAGAGCCTTATCCCGTGATCTTTAAAAAGGGTAATCCAAAACAGACAGAAATCTCTAATCTCGAAAAATTCTATTATGTGACTGAAATGAAATTCGCAAAAGCAGGTAAAGAGAAAGATAAAACCACTGTTATTTATAATAACAATATCACAATAACAGATATACCTCTTGAAGCTTATGCGTATATCGTCAATGGTAAACCCGCTCTTGAATGGGTTATGGGGCGTCAATGCGTAAAGACTGATAAAAAGAGTGGCATTGTGAATGATGCCAATCACTATGCTGTTGAAACCGTTGGCAACCCTGCTTATCCATTAGAGTTGTTTCAAAGGGTTATTACCGTAAGTCTAGAAACAATGAAGATTGTTAAGAACTTACCAAAATTAGAAATAAGAGAAACTGAATAAGCTTATTAAAGCATGCTCACATAATGGGTATGATAAACTCATAAGGGGTATAAGGTTTTATACCTATAGGTTCTTATATCCCTTTTATAAATTGCTGACATACAATCTTTAAAAGGATAATTTATCATGCGTTATTTAAAAAGAAGAAACTTGCACTTTTAGATACTCTTATTTACATTGCCTTTAAAAGATTAAACCGTAATCTAAAATGAGTGCTTTATTGTTATCAGAAGCTTTATTTAAAGAGGGTTATGTATATTCATTTTCTTATATTACTTATAGGTTTTGAATGTTTCTACCCCCCCAAAAACCTTACAAAACATAGAGCATTAGTTGAATTTATAGGTTGTACTATTGATATAGGTTGTTTTTTGAAAAATTGATAAAAAATAACATATTGAAATATAATGACTTTTATTTTTTATTGAAAAATATGTAAAGGGGGGCGTAAAAAGCACCTCCAAAACTCATAACCATAATGGTCTTGATAGCATTTATTATGATTATAATCCCTTTCTTTTGAAAGGCTTTAAAAGATCACATACTCTCATAAGACATGTTTTAATCATTCACTAAATGATCACTTTTGTCGATTCAATGTACTGACATAAACTGACAAATATATATTTACAGTTGTATTTATTTGTTATGGCTGTTTTAATAAGTTGTATTTTGAAAAATTGATAAAACTTAACTTATTGAAATATAATGATTTTAATTTTCTCTCATTAAAAAAAATGATATAGGTTCTAAAAAGAACTGACAAAAATGACAAAAGTTTATTAAAAGGGATTTTGCTCATCTCTATAATGATCAGTTTCTATTGAGATGTTTTCATAAGTGTTTTCATAACGGTCTATAAATCACAATAAATCACAATTATCATATATCCTATTTATCATTTCTCTTATGAACATGAAAAATGATGCCATGGCTATAAAGCATATAACAGCTATAGAAAAAGCAAAAATGCAAATGAAAGCATTTGTTATAAAGACAGTCCCTATAAGGCTGTTAAGTCTAAAATGTGTTATTAAAAGAAATTAACAGAAATCTTAAAAGCCATTTAGTGACAAAATTGATAGGTTATAAAGTTTAAAATACGCATTATGAGAGCGTTTTTAAATATTATAAATGTATAGATTCAGAAAATACGCAATCGTTTCATAAAGCCCATAATATAGCTTTAAAAGCACATAAATATAAAAGAAGCAATTAATAAGCATAAGATATTATCAATACATAACGTATTAAAAAAAATACAAAAAAGATAAAATATTGTTTGACAATAAATACGTATTTTGTTATATAAATAATCAAGTGATAGAAACACTTAGTGATTAGCGGATAGGTTACGAAACAGCCTCTCCCATGCCTTTAAAATACTGACTTTCTTTTATGCTTTTGTTAGTATATGAGAATTTTGTCGGGTGTGGTTATGCCATACAATACCCTTTCAAGGGGAAAGCATACAGCGGACTAATCACCGTGTTTCTAGCGCCCGACGCCCATTAGGGGGTCAATAGAAACCTTTTATGATTAGAAAGAATTTAAAATGACAAATTCAAACACCTCCCCCGTTATCTCTTCTATTTCAAATGAAACTGTGCTTGTTAATAAACAAAATCCTGCAAAAAAATACGAATTTATTGATGATTGTGAATATATCGATGGTCATTTCTTAACTCGAATTAGAGCCTTAAGAGATTTTGATGATGTCAAAAAAGGCGATTTAGGGGGGTATATTGAAAATGAAAGCAACTTATCTCATGAGGGAAATTGCTGGGTTTATAATAAAGCACGGGTCTTTCAAAATGCACGCGTCTTTGGAAATGCTAAAGTAAAAAGCTTTTTTGTTGATGTCTATGGTAATGCTCAAATTTATGGAAATGCTATTTTTGAAGGTATGACATTAAAGGACAATGCAAAACTTTCAGGCAATGCGCATGCTAACAACGCCGTTGT
>NZ_JBHIRB010000051.1:0-2766 GCF_042196845.1 Bartonella sp. AA9NXGY | reverse complement strand
TGTTTTTGCATCGGCTGTTCATACCCCACACACATTAACCCAAAGGCATCCGCACCATGACTGGACCAATCATGCTCAGCGCCTAAACCAATATTACGCTTCTCATCCCATTTCTCATGATACCAATTCAGTGCTTTACGACCCGCTACGGTTGTCTCTTCATTAAACCAAACAGACGGCAAAATACGTCGCACCGCCTCGATACGCATCTTAACCGCCCCTGCCCCTTGATTAGGGATCACTTGCGTTTCAAAACCCGCATCATTTAAAGCGCTCTCAAAACTCACATTGTGCACACGGTCTCTCGTCGCACCATCATGGGGTAACACCATCAACGCCTTCTCATAACCGTTTTGACGCAACCAGCCGATATGTTCCGATAACGGCTGTCCCTGTGCTTCGTAATAATTAAGCACTCTGATCTCTCTGCCAACAAATTGCACTATCCATATCGCCGTGGCATCTGCCTTGGCGCCTGTCCCCCCAATATCCCAAAAGGCGCGTATCTGCATTAAAGGATCACGCGCAACGCGCCCTATCCGCCCCTCTTGCTCGGCTGCCAACATTTCCTTTTGATAATAAGCGCCTTGAACTGCTGTAAGATAAGCCCCTTCCCAGATATGCTTATAAGTCTCGGGGCGGTTTCTCAGATCATCAAGCCGCGCTTCATTCAAGATCTTGGGAAACTTCGGATTGTCTGACCAATTGATCTCTACACGCTTAATGGCTTCATTGTCTGAAAAGCGAAACCGCTTCTCAACGGGGGCATTCTCTCGCAACGGGTTCCATGTCACCCATAACTCTGCTCTCCACCCCTCACCCTCTTCACGCAAAGTTGGAATGAGCGTCTGCCAAGCCGTCTCTGTAACCGGCTCTGCCTCATCAACCCAGCAGAGCAAAATGCGCCCCATCGATTTAATACTCGCAATATTCCGGTCCAGACCAGAAAACTGAAAGGCTATACGACCATCAATCGACTTAATCGACGACTCTCCAACCTTGTAATAGTCCCTTAAAAAGTCATGGGCTTCAATGGCGCGCTTAATCTCCTCCAATGAACTCTCTGCTAGCGAATTTTGAAACTGACGTGCACAAAGAATGGTCCCTGATATCCCCTGCATACCAAATTGATAGCCTTTTAAAGCAGCCATCAAGGCAAATGATCTTGTCTTTCCAGACCCTCGTCCACCCCAAGCCGCTCGTACCAAAGCGTCTCCTGCAAAAATAGGAATGAGTTTTGGTACAATCTTAATCTGTCTTGTCGTCATTCATTGTTAAAGGAGCAATTTCTACACGCCCTATGATCTTAATCGCGCCCCCATCTTCCCCCGTCACTTGCAAAGGCAAGATCTTCCCAAGCAACGCTAAATAAGCCGCAGGGCATCTTATTGCCTGCTTTTCGAGGTAAGAGATTAGCCCCTCTTTCCCATACTTATTGCCTGCCAATTCAGCAGCTTTAAGAATAGCCTCTTTCAAAAGGCGTGTATTCTTATTGGGTACACCTTTAACACGCCCCATTCCTGCCTTAGGGGGTTTATATTTTTTCTTTGTTTGAGAAATCTGTTCTGTATTTTGTGATGTCATAAAATACACCCTCCAGATAATAAAAAACCCCGCATTTGCGGGGATTTTGAACTGTACCACACCCTCATTTAGATACAGTACGACCAGTGCCGTATTTGTCATTAAATACGATTTGCTACACTTTGTCAACATAAAAATAACACATATTGATAATTTCAAAGGGAATCTGTATGAAGCGAAGATGTAACAATGAAAAACAAGATAAAATCTAATGTTATTATCGTATTTAAAGAAAATTGCCTTATTCGGAATAATAAGTATCTTATTCACTAGCCATATAAGTAGTCAATCATTAGCAGAAGATAGGTATTTAAAACTATGCCCAGATGGCCAAATTCCTGTTTTGCGTGATGTACGAAATCCATCTTCTTTTGTTACTTGTATTTCAGAAGAAATATTGGATTATAATTTTAATAAGTTTAAAAAACTCAGAGAAGAACTCGGAAATGACATTAGACTAGCTTCTATAAGTGAAAAAGACTATTATGAATTATTAAAACATCATTCTAAAAAAAAACAAATAATAGAATGGTTCGTAATAGGCTTTATAATAATCACCATAATGTCTCTTCCGATTAACATACTCTGGCGATTTAGATTAAAGATTCCTGCGTTTTTATTTACAATAATGACCGCCTTAGCTGTTATTGCAATACCATATATATATGGGTGGTAGTATCTCTTTCAAATCTACTTTTTTGAAAAATGCTTCTGAAGCGCATTAAGAGCAATCCGTAATGAATTCACAAGGTGGGGTAGCATTTGATCTTCTATAACGAGGGACTGTAGCGCAGCATGAAGATTATACTGTCTATAAAGGCATTGTGCTTCTTTTAGTGCCTCTTTCACGGCTTGATAGTGATTTGTTGCTTTTTGAACCCATTGTTCAAAGCTATCTGGATCTGAATTTGTAGACACATCATCATAAATCGCATTAGGCAAGCCTTTTGCGCAAAGGTAATTATTTCTTATCTGTAGGTACTGTTGCGCGGCATCATATTGCTCTTGAGTAAGCACGCCTTTTAAACAAAGTCGCCCTATATAAGACCCAGAAAGTGGATTTTTTGCCTCTTGTAGCGTTAAACCGAAGCGCTTTGCACGTATCTCTATTGCCAATTTATCAACGGCTTCACGCGGTGCTTTTGCACGTGATATACGTCCGTTTGGTTCTCTTACCTGCCC
>NZ_JBHIRB010000050.1:0-2839 GCF_042196845.1 Bartonella sp. AA9NXGY | reverse complement strand
AAAATGATGTCTCGCTTGATGAAGTGGATAGCATTTTTTCTTTTTTTGCTTATCCTCGATTTTGCACGCCTCATGGACGCGCTAGATAATGTCATTGCACATTTAAAGCAGTGGTTTTCAAAGAACTGAACAACTGTCATAAAAGAAAAAATTTCGTAAAATTCTTTATTACTATGAATTGGAGATCCAATTATAAACGCAGTTCAGAATGGGAACCAAGTCGTAAAAGCTCTAGTGTTTTGGCATCTGGCTTTCGATAGATCAAAACTAAATCCGGCTTTATGTGACAATCACGACAATTGCGCCACTGACCTGTTAGTGCATGATCTCTCCAATGCGCCTTTAGCGGTTCATTCTCCGCTAACGCTTTGACCACAAGCAGCAAATCCTCCTCTAGTGCATTAGCATATTTACCTTTGCTTTCACGTTTAAGGTCACGGCGGAATGAACGCGTATAGACAATTTCCCGCATAGCAAGCTTAGGTTTACTTTTCAGATTTACGTGCTTCGGTTCTATCTGAGCGTATCATGGTCCTTAAGCCGTCTAATGATGTACGTTCGACGCGTCCCATTTCGGCATCCTCGATAGCTTGTAATGTTTCCGGATTTGGTTGGAATAGATCAAGTGGTAATGCTCTATCTCTAGCAATGCGGGTCATAAACATGCGCACTGCATCCGATATAGTTAAACCCGTAGACTTAATAACTGCACTTGCAATTTCTTGAACTTCATCAGGTATGCGGGCTTGAATTTTTCCCATTACTAAACCTCCTACTTAATTGTACTACAATGTACTACATTTCAAACCTATGTCAAGAGATTTATCCGTCATGCTATACAACCTTGTGTATTAAGGAGGGTAGGAAGTCAATTTTTAAAAGGAGCTAACCAAAACCTGAGAATTTCTGCTAGAATCACGAGAGAGCTTCTTTTTTAATAGGATTTTTTAGATGCCAACACCATTTGGTAAAACCTTACGCAAACTTCGCATTGATCATTCAGAACGCCTTTTAGATATGGCTAAAAAATTAGATATATCTGTAGCATTTTTATCATCTGTAGAAATTGGCAAAAGATCTGTTCCTGTAGGATTAGAGGAAAAGATAATTGAACTCTATACTTTAGATCAAGAGGTAGCAGAAATTTTGAGAAGAGAATCGGATGCTTGTCGTAAAAGCTTCACTATAAAGCCTTCTAATCCGTTGAGTCGTGAAATTGTTGGCATGTTTGTTAGAAATTTACATAATCTTTCACAACAGGATTTAGCAGAATTTAAAAAATTATTAGAGAAAGTTAGCAAACAAGCATGCGCTTCGTAGAAGCATGTTCGAGAATCCTATTCCCGAACCTTTATTTACGAATCCCGCACCTTGAAAAAACACACATGAAATCAATAAGTTATAGCACCATAAAAGTGCTGTGGCGGAGGGGGTGGGATTCGAACCCACGGTACAGTCTCCTGCACGCCGGTTTTCAAGACCGGTGCCTTAAACCGCTCGGCCACCCCTCCACACTAGATATGCTTTTTGACAAATTTCTTGTAAAAGGTCAATCATTTTAATACGCATTTTAAAGCGTTCTTTGTAAAACTATTTAAGTTTCAATTAAAATAATTCTTCATAAGTTAATTCTTTGAGTGTGTTATCTAAGAGTTTCATTTTTAAACATGATAGTTTTTTCTGAAAAAATGAAAGGTAATTATGATATTTATCATTTTTTTCCTGTTTAAAAATTTTCTACAAAGCAATATTTTTTTTAAGTTCTAACAATCGTTTTCGTAATAATAAGAAATGTTTAGTTGAAAATGTTTGATAAATTATATTAAATTCCGGTCGTGTATTTTTGGATTATTTTACCTTTCCAGATATTTATTTTATTTAGATCATTCATATTGGCGAAAAGAAAATGTTATTACTCTGACAGTTTATGAGAGATAAATTTGTAAAAATGACATATATATTCAAGGAAAGTTTTTATTGAGTTTAAATTAAGTACAATTCAATAAGAAAACTCTTTAAAAGATTTTAAGTTTTTAAATAAAAATATTCAGATATTTAGTGCGTCTAAAGAGTACCTTGGAGGGAATGGCTGATTTGCACTATTTGAATAAAATTTTATGTAAGATTTGCATCGATAGTTTAAAATCTCTTCTAGATATGGCTGGAAATTAGGTATATTTGTAATGCTTTTTCTGTGGGATAAGCAAAAAGTTAATTTGAATGGAAGAAAAAATTATTGAGCAATACCCTTAGATCAATAGATAGTTTGTGAAGGTATTACATAGTTTTTCAAGAATAGAACTTAAAAACGCTAAATTATGCAGAGTCAGAAAGCGTAAACTTTAAAAGACAAAGTTTTAAAAGCCGATTCATCACAAGTATGTGTAAAATAAAATATTTATGTCTAATATGAGAGAATAGGTTATTCCTGATTCTATTGAGTTTTTTTGCCTCTATCCCTCATCTTTTTGAAGCTTTTTTATGGCTTCAAGAGCGAGTTTTTTACGGTCTGCGCTCTTTGTGTAAAGAGATGCCATAGCATCATTTGTCCAGCCAAAAATTGCTTTGAATTGTGATACTGTTGCACCAGAATTAACTGCGCGTGTTGCTGCTAATTTTCTTAAGCCATGTGCTGATTTTTCGATTCCCGCTACGTTACAAGCCTCACGAAAAAGGTTGCCAAAACTTTCTTTAACTAGTTTTTACCTTCTTACCACAAATGAATGTTTCTTCTCCAATCACATACCTTCATAAGGATTGAGTTCTTTTTGTTTTTTTGTAGCTTTAGTGTAGCTATGCCAATTAGAGCTGTTAAAGTATTGTTTAAGCAGCCATGCAA
>NZ_JBHIRB010000049.1:0-2884 GCF_042196845.1 Bartonella sp. AA9NXGY | reverse complement strand
TTCCCAAAGGAATGAAAAGCATTCCGCATTGTCTCTAACGTCTTATTTTGCGTGGTCATATCCACTAAACCAGCATGAAATAAGGCATTTGGCAAAAGAAGATAAGTTGGAACCTGTGGAACAACCGCTCTAATACCTAGCTCAGGCGGAACATCAAGCGGTATAGAGAGATTAGATGAAGGTTCCAAAGCATCAGAGGACTGAGAAGGCTTTGGTTCAACAGGGGCAGAAGGAGGAGAAACAGTATCCAGAGATGAAGTGTCCTCCGGAGCAGAGGGCTCAGATGGCAACGACATAGAAAGTGGATCAGGGCGTGGAGAATCAACAGGATCAGAGGACGTAGAAGAAGGAGGGTCAGACATAAACGACGTAGAAAATGGATCGGGAGGAGGAGGATCGACAGGATCAGGGGATGTAGAAGAAGGAGAGTCAGATGTCAACGACGTAGAAAGTGGATCGGGAGGAGAAGATGGAGGATCAACAGGATCAGGGGATGTAGAAGAAGGAGAGTCAGATGTCAACGACGTAGAAAGTGGATCGGGGGGAGAGGATGGAGGATCAACAGGACCAGAGGACGTAGAAGAAGGAGAGTCAGATATCAACGACGTAGAAAGTGAATTGGGGGGAGAAGATGGAGGATCAACAGGACCAGAGGACGTAGAAGAAGGAGAGTCAGATATCAACGACGTAGAAAGTGAATTGGGGGGAGAAGATGGAGGATTAACAGGATGAGATAATGAAAACAAAGAAGGTTTACCAAATGGACCATTATAAGAACCTATTCTAGAAGAAATATAAACCCCTTCGAGTCGGAAATCCCAAAATTCCCCCTCACCTTCCACTAATCTTTGCGTAGCATCTGCTTCTCCAAAGGGCGAACCTGGACCATAACCACGAATACGATATTGATAAGGAAAACCTTTCACCGTAGTATAATCATCATAACCATTGGCGAGTCGAAAAGAACCTGCCTGCGCTGTTCCAGCAACTTGAATGAGTGAAATGCTTTGATCTTTTCCCTCATAGACTTCTTTACTTGCATATTTTGGAAAATTTTGCACATGAATGAATGTCGTTCCAGAAACATCCCCATAGATCAATATGCGATCCGTCTTTTGGGGATTAAACAAACCCTCATCATTCAAAAATGCATTCAACCTAATCTGAGCGTTTCCCTCAGCACTGTAGACTTTTTTATCTTTTGATGCGAGAATTTTATCTCCTGCACCTATATCTGCTTTTTTTCCAATGCATAGCGTTTGATAACCACTACCTTCATCAAAGATCAATGTGCTATTGGAAAGACTTAGAGAAGAAAGCGATGAAACAGATTCCTGTAAACCGTTGTATTTACTTTTAGTAAGATACCATTTTGAATAACGAATTAACTCTAAATCAATAACCGATCTATCCTCAACACGCGTACCTCCTGTAAGAGAGGAAGCGTTTGCTTTCACCAATAGAGAAGCATTATTTTCAGCTTTTAGCAACAAATCACCAGAGATTTTTGTTTCATCCGATAATTCAAGAGTGCCTTTTACTTCATAGTCTTTATTCCCCTTCGCATAAATCGCAATCCCGTCTGGAACTGTCATATTTGTCTCTGATAAATAAACAAATGCCCTCCCCGTGATAACTTTTTTGGTTTCTAAAATTTTTTCATCATCTCGTTGCCTCAACATTTTAGCAAGTTCTTCTGGAGCTAAAACATTAAAGCACAGTCCATATACTCCCTCACTCTGAACAGAAATATTGTTTTTTTCTATCTTAATACTTGTATTCTTAAAGCCATCTGGTGAAATATATTTTTGAATTAACTTACCATTATCATTTACATAACCTGAAAAGTTTTTCATCAAGAATGCATGCATATGGTTCAGCTGAATAAAATTGTTTTTCAAATGAACGTCACCACCTTGAAAAACCTCAAAAGCTTCTGGCAATACCCCCATAGCTCCATCACCATCTGTTAAAGTTTCCTCCCTCCTTCCTTGCCCCGTAATCCCCATAGTATCAAGAATATAATGCCCCCCAAATCGAGTTGAAAATGAGCCAATCTGGTTAAAATTAACGGTACCGTCTGTCATTTTAACCATTGCATCAAAACCACTCATAATACCGATCCCTTTTACATTCAAATTATCTGGCTCAATATTGATATTCACACTCACTAAAGCAATATCCGTTCCTCTCCCCCATGCATAAATAGCATGTGAAGTCCCCTTAATTTCCCCTACTGTCATGCTAATAACGGCATTTTGAGCACGAAGAGCAGGTATATTCTTAAAATCTGAAGCTATTAAATTAATTTTTCCACCATTTCTTACATACGCCCCATACGCAGATATTTTATCTGGATCATCGCCAAAAACTGTTATCTGAGAGGCATTAACAATAGTGCCTGCTTTTTCTACATATATAGCTGCAATAGGTGCAATATGAGCAGACGTCTCTTGAGAACTTTTTAAGTAATAGATTTTATCTGCGAGAAAGTGTGTTTTTCTATCATCGCATTTATAAAATGCCCCTCCTGCATCACTT
The DNA here is from genome assembly GCF_042196845.1 of Bartonella sp. AA9NXGY. Taxonomy (NCBI): domain Bacteria; kingdom Pseudomonadati; phylum Pseudomonadota; class Alphaproteobacteria; order Hyphomicrobiales; family Bartonellaceae; genus Bartonella; species Bartonella sp. AA9NXGY. The sequence continues at coordinate 343 of NZ_JBHIRB010000049.1, read as the reverse complement.
GAAGATCCTGCAGCATTAACATACGTAACCTGCAAAAAATAAAGAATAGCTGTTGTAACGTTGCATAAAAATACATATTTATGAAATACATAAATCATAACTCTTGCCGCCTCCTATTCCCCTACTTCTATTCATTGAAGAATAATATCTATATTAAGCTAATAAATTTCTCAAAATACAATAAATATAAAATGAAATATTTAATTTAATACTTAATACAATACTATATACTTATATATAAGTTACTATATAGTTTATGTATCGCTAAAAAAGGTGGCGCAATCCAGCAGAGAAACTCGTTCCAGAAAAACCAATTTTCTTAAATCTATGCTGATAAGTGACA
>NZ_JBHIRB010000048.1:0-2942 GCF_042196845.1 Bartonella sp. AA9NXGY | reverse complement strand
GATAAATTGGCAATAGAAATGCGTGCAAAGCGCTTCGGTTTAACGCTACAGGAGGCAAAAAATCCACTTTCTGGTACTTATATAGGGCGACTTTGTTTAAAAGGCGTGCTTACTCAAGAGCAATATGATGCCGCGCAACAATATCTACAAGTAAGAAACGATTACCTTTGTGCAAAGGGCTTGCCTAATGCGATTTATGACGAAATGCCATCATCTACTGATGACAAAGCAAGAGATAAATGGGTAGCATTTGCAACAGAGCAGTTTATAAACACGCAAGAGGCACTAAAAGAAGCCCAATGCCTCTATAGACAGTATAATCTTCATGCTGCGCTACAGTACCTCGTGATAGAAGATCAAATGTTACCACATCTTGTGAATTCGCTGCGTGTTGCTCTTAATGTGCTTCATAAGTATTTAATCGCTAGTTTAAAAAATTTTTAAATATCGCTTCCATTTTTCAAAAGAGCCATATCTTACTGGGGGTCTTATATCTTCTTTGGGCATCATTTCTCTATATACACTTATAGCAATAGAGCACATATTCACTGTATTTTGTAAACGAACGCTTTCGTGTCCTAGTATCATATGCTCTGTACGAATAGTTTGTTCTTTTCTGCTAATGCCATTTGGAGAATTCAAAAATTTTTCTGCGTATTCAAACATTGGATCATTAAAATGTGTTTCAAATTTTGCTTTAAATAAAATAGTTTCTATAGTATCCCAGTCATTAAAAATACTACCGTATTTCTTAAGTTTTGTTTGCAAGTCGTTAAAGGTAAGTGTGGGCATACTTTTATCACCTTGTAATAAATCAGCAAAACGACCACAAAAAACAAGCACTATGTGATAATGTTTTAAAATATTAAATTCCGGAGGATTGCTAGGTAGTGTTATTAAATGCTTCCAAAATGGACTTTTGTCATTGGGGATGTCTACAGTACTTCCCATAAATGTTTTTAAATACTCCACCGATTCTTTTGCCTTTGCTAATTTTTGATGATATTCTGAGTTTTGATAATTTTCACTTACATATTTTTCGTAAAGTTTATCGTATTGTTCTAAACTATCTACACTAGTGTATCTTGATAACACTGATATCGAAAAGAAAGCTATAAATATTACTATGAGCGTTATGGATAGTGACTTCATTATTTAATCCTTAAATTATAATAATTAACACTACCTAACCGATTCTTTTCAAATGTATCAATATGTGTTATTTTTGTGTTGACAAAGTGTAGCAAATCGTATTTAATGACATTGCTGTACTTAGGCGTATTGTGTCTAGAGAGGGAAATGTACAGTTCAAAATCCCCGCAAATGCGGGGTTTTTTATTATCTGGAGGGCGTATTTTATGACATCAGAAAATACACATCAGGCTCCACAACCCATTAAAAAGCGTATACCACCAAAGGCAGGTCAAGGGCGTGTCAAAGGCGTTCCGAATAAGATGACGCGCATTTTAAAAGAAGCAGTGGTTAAGGCTGCTGAGAATGCTGGGAATAAAATTGGCAATGATGGTTTGATCTCCTATTTGGAAAAGCAGGCTATGGAATGCCCCGCTGCTTATTTAGCGTTGCTTGGTAAGGTGTTGCCTTTACAGGTAACAGGTGAAGATGGGGGAGCCATTAAGATCATAACGCGTGTAGAAATTGCTCCTTTAACAATGAATGACGACAAGACAGATTAAGATTGTACCAAAACTTATCCCTATTTTTGATGGGGATGCTTTGGTACGAGCGGCGTGGGGTGGACGAGGGTCTGGAAAGACAAGATCATTTGCATTGATGGCGGCTTTAAAAGGCTATCAATTTGGTATGCAGGGGATATCGGGGACCATTCTTTGTGCACGTCAGTTTCAGAATTCTTTGGCAGAAAGTTCATTGGAGGAGATTAAGCGCGCCATTGAAGCGCACGACTTTTTAAAGGACTATTACAAGGTTGGGGAATCGTCGATTAAGTCGATAGATGGTCGCGTAGCCTTTCAGTTTTCTGGTCTTGACCGTAATATTGCGAGCATTAAATCGATGGGGCGCATTTTGCTTTGTTGGGTTGATGAAGCAGAGCCGGTAACAGAGACGGCTTGGCAAACACTTATTCCAACTTTGCGCGAAGAAGGAAAAGATTGGAATGCAGAATTATGGGTGACATGGAACCCGTTGCGAGAGAATGCCCCCGTTGAGAAGCGGTTTCGCTTTTCAGACAATGAGGCAATCAAGCGTGTTGAGATCAACTGGTCAGACAATCCGAAGTTTCCCAAGATCTTGAATGAAGCGCGGCTTGATGATCTGAGAAACCGTCCAGAGACCTATAAGCATATCTGGGAAGGGGCTTATCTTACAGCGGTTCAAGGCGCTTATTATCAAAAGGAAATGTTGGCAGCCGAGCAGGAGGGGCGGATAGGGCGTGTTGCTCGTGACCCTTTAATGCAAATACGTGCTTTTTGGGATATTGGGGGGACAGGCGCCAAGGCAGATGCCACGGCGATATGGATAGCACAGTTTGTGGGGCGAGAAATTAGAGTGCTTAATTATTACGAAGCACAGGGACAGCCATTATCCGAGCACATAGGCTGGTTACGTCAGAATGGCTATGAGAAGGCATTGATGGTTCTCCCCCATGATGGTGCAACAAGAGACCGTGTACACAATGTGAGTTTTGAGAGTGCTTTAAATGATGCGGGTTTTGAAACGCAAGTCATTCCTAATCAAGGGGCAGGTGCTGTTAAGATGCGAATAGAGGCGGTGCGACGTATTTTACCTTCAGTATGGTTTAACGAAGAGACAACCGTAGCGGGTCGTAAAGCACTGAATTGGTATCATGAGAAATGGGATGAGAAGCGCAATATTGGCTTGGGAGCAGAGCATGATTGGTCCAGTCATGGTGCGGATGCCTTTGGGTTAATGTGTGTGGGGTATGAACAGCCGATGCAAAAACA
>NZ_JBHIRB010000047.1:0-3237 GCF_042196845.1 Bartonella sp. AA9NXGY | reverse complement strand
TGTGCTAAATACAATTCTGCATCAGTAGGCGCTCTTCCCAAAAGGCGGCTTAAATGATTGCGATTATCAAGCGTCAACCGCCCCATGGCATCTGCCGCTTGCATGGGATCAAAACGATCCTGCAAACCATATTGTTTGGCGGTGCTGTCTATAAATTGATACAACCCACCCGCAGAAGAACGGGGATTCCTTGCATTCGGATTGCCTCCACTTTCCACTTGCGCAACACGGTATAAATAGCTTTCTGGTAAGCCATATCGCGCTGCTGCTTGACGGATCGCTTGATCGACTGAAGGACTAGAACGGGTCATTAACCCTTACTCCTTAAAAATCTTCCCGCTTCTCCTAACGCTGCCGAAGAAATGAAATGCCAAAAATGGTCACTACCAATTCCTGCTTTATGTAATTGTATAAATCTTTGTAACATTTGAGCAACTTCCTTCTGGTTCATACCTTTAACGCCAAAAGTTGCTAATTTCGCTATATCACGTTCAAGTATTTGCCTTTCTTTTTGTGGCAATTTTCTAATCGTATCAGATAAAATATTTTGTATAATTTTTGCCCCTGCATGTGCTGCACTAGTTTTTCCATACGGTATATTAACACCTGTTAAATAATTATGTTCAGGCGTTCCTTGAAACGGTTTCAGTGCTCTTTTCGCCGCATCTTCATAGAACCTTTCACCCTCTACAGCTTTTCTAAACGCATGAATGTTTTTAGAGCTTAAAGATCTGCTTAGATTATCTGACATGCTACCCGTTTGTAAAATATTTGAAAGGCTATTAATAGGACGCGAACCTTTTAATAGATCATCAATATAGTCTCTCATCCCTACATGATAAGTATTGAGACCACTAGGCATTGCTCCTTTACGAAGACCTTCTGCAATCCCCTCTCCAGATACATCTCTTTCTGCAATTTTTTTGCCTTGGCTTATAGCTTCTGCAAAGCCTTTGTATTTTGCTGCGCTACCCCGAGCTGCTTTATAAGTAGGGGAAATTTTATCCGTTATTTTTACCAAATTGTTCTTCAAAATTTGATATGTAGAAGCCCCTTCTTCATCACCAAGCTTTCGATTCATTCTGATTAAAACATCAAGGGATTTCTTGCTTCGATCTAGTAACTCCATTGTAGGTTTATAATTGATATGGCTAAACTCTTTTGCATAGAATCGTTGAGGTATTGCTGTGCGGGGGTCTCTTTCTAACTTTTTGACAGCGTGCTTAAGAGCGTCTTGAAATCCTTCTTGTTTAAAAAGCCTATTAAGAGCTGGATAATATCTTTTTTCTATTGGAGTACGATAGGCTTGTGCATAGAGAGAACCATGTGCTTCTTCCCCTTGCTCTTTAAGCAACCTTTTTAAAACTTTCGTATCTTGGAGAGGGGTAATGTTTTCATCTGCCGATTGACCAAGGCGCTGAACTGCTCCCTGCATCCGTCCTTCATGGGCTCTTTTCAAAAGTTCAGAAACACGCGTATTTGTTGTCCCCATATTCGCAAGCAATACTTCTAAATTCGGACTAATATCTGTCAAAAATGCATGGCGTGGTGCATTTGCAAGATGTTCAGCAACATTCTCAACACCATCATCATATAATGTTTTTGCAACTTCTCTGACTACTTTAGTTTGAACTTCCTTATGAGCAGGATTAAAACGCCCTCCTTTCATAAAGGGAATATAGGGAACATGTTGCAATCCCCTTGCCATTTTTTTTGTACCCCAAGAAGCAACTGTACCGGCAAGAGAACCAATAGGACCAGCTACTGTTCCAATACCACCACCAAACCCTGCCGATATAAGACGACCAGAAAGACCCTCTCCTGCTCCAGAGCCATGTAAAGCTCCTGAACCTGCCCCGAACATCATCGCCTTACCAATATTTCCAAGTGTTGACATATGCTTTGCAAGAGCCAAAGCCCTTAATGGAGGCACAAAAAGTGAGAGTCCTGTCGGTACAAGTGAACCAGCAGCATAAGCAATAGAAGACCAAATAGGATATTTCTCTTGCAAGGCTTTTTGGTAAGCGCGCTCCTTAGCTACCCGTCTATTATATATCTCCTCTGCTTTCTTATCACCACGCCAATAATCTATAAAACCCGCTTCATTGGCTGCTTTCATCTCGTCAAAATAATCTGCCGTCGCACCAGACGCGCTATTCCTCATAACAGCATCCAACACCGTAAGATCTTTATCATCAAATGAGAAATCATCTGTTGTAGTTGATTGATTAGATAGCTTCGCAATCTCAGCGGGATCTTCAACTACGCGGAAACGTGTTCCGTTCTTAGCGTATACATATCGAGGAGAAGATGAAGAAGAACTGTTAGCATTTGATCTTATAATCTTTTCAATCTCAGCAGAATCTTCAACTACACGAAAACGTGTCCCATTCTTAGCATATACATATTGAGAATTAATCGCACCAGAAGTCTTATAAGGGGCCATTAATATTTACTCCTTAACCAGAAATTCACCACTGGAACTATCCACAAAATAAAGTACGTTATCCTTAATAGATGCCTCTTCTAAACTCATCTTTGGTATATTTTCACTACCTCCTTGTGACACCAACCCATTAGTAAAAGATTGAGAAGGGTCTTTTTTACGCTCTTTTACTTCCAATCCATGTGATAACCTATAAATTTCTTCATTATTAAATTCTTGAAAATGTGCAAGCATCTTCTTAATATTTAAAAGTCTTGTATGTAATACTTCAGGCTTGTCACTAATATCTAAAGTACCATAAGATGATACTAACCACTGGCTTTCTTTCTCAGATAATGGACCAACACCTACGGTTCCATTCTTACTTTGTTTTTTGATTGATGCAATCACTCGCTTAAAGACACCGCCTTGAATCTGAGTAAATAGATATTTTAATGTTTTGGCATCAGATCCTGGGAAAATTTGAGTAACCGTACCACCTTTACCAGCAACCCAATCTGGATCACTCTCTATAAGTTTAATGGCATGATTAACCGCACCCATAGTATTATCAATTTCTAATGCAACTTCTTTCACATACTCTCTCTTATTTGTTTCCCACTCTTCTATGTCTCGTTTTTTCTGATTATACTCCAATTCCTGTAGAGATCCTTTAATCGGTCTCGCTTCACGTTCACCTGTCTCCGGATTGATATACCATTGATGCCCCAGAGGTAACTTAGGAGTATCACCACCTGTTAGCATCGCACTAAGCATTTGCGGATTACGTGCCATAATAGCAGCTTCTTCTT
>NZ_JBHIRB010000046.1:0-3579 GCF_042196845.1 Bartonella sp. AA9NXGY | reverse complement strand
GGGCAGGTAAGAGAACCAAACGGACGTATATCACGTGCAAAAGCACCGCGTGAAGCCGTTGATAAATTGGCAATAGAAATGCGTGCAAAGCGCTTCGGTTTAACGCTACAGGAGGCAAAAAATCCACTTTCTGGTACCTATATCGGGCGGCTTTGTTTGCAAGGCGTGATTACTCAAGAGCAATATGATGCCGCGCAACAGTACCTACAGATAAGAAATAATTACCTTTGTGCAAAAGGCTTGCCTAATGCAATTTATGACGAAATGCCGTCATCATCTGATGATAAGGCAAGAGACAAATGGGTAGAATTTGCAACAGAGCAGTTTATAAACATGCAAGAGGCACTAAAAGAAGCACAATGCCTTTATAGACAGTACAATCTTCACGCTGCGTTAAAGTCCCTCGTTATAGAAGATCAAATGCTACCATATCTTGTGAATTCATTACGTGTTTCTCTTAATGCTCTTCAGAAACATTTTGATCGTAAATGACAATCTCTATTACGGTTTCATTATATTGTATATCGTTTGTAAGTTTCTGCAAAATTCAATGGATTCCTTTAAACCTTTATGATCATTTGTTTTCACTTGATATACTAGGTTATTTACTTGTTCTTTTCTGAAATCGTAACGCTTAAGAAATTTTTTTGCATAATAAATCATTGGATCCTCGTTATCATTGACCACGTCGTATGCCCACATCAAATCGCTTTCACTCCAATCATATTCATCGCGTAAACGCTTTATTACATTGGGTAGATCCATTTGCGACATCTCCTTATTATAATCACCCCGCAATATACTCACAATGGATGCACAACCAACAACTAATATGTGACGATACAATATATATTCCTGTTTAAAAAACGAATATTCTGTGCCCATGATGAGTGAAAGTTCTTCTGCTTTGCGTATCTTTTCAGAATGCATAGAGCCAATATATGATTCACTTACGTATTTGTTGTAAAGTTGATTATACTTCTCTTTAGTATCTACACTTGTAAACATACGCGTCAATTTGTCTATAAATCCAAATGACGCTGATGCAGGTAGCGCTGATATAGAAAAGAAAGCTATAAATGTTATGATGCGTGTTATGAATAATGATTTCATCATTTTAAATCCCTAAATTATTATAAGCGCTGTTTAACCGATTCCCTTTGAAATTATCAATATGTGTTATTTTAGTGTTGACAAAGTGTAGCAAATCGTATTTAATGACATTGCTGTACTTAGGTGTATTGTGTCTAGAGAGGGAAATGTACAGTTCAAAATCCCCGCAAATGCGGGGTTTTTTATTATCTGGAGGGCGTATTTTATGACATCAGAAAATACACATCAGGCTCCACAACCCATTAAAAAGCGTATACCACCAAAGGCAGGTCAAGGGCGTGTCAAAGGCGTTCCGAATAAGATGACGCGCATTTTAAAAGAAGCAGTGGTTAAGGCTGCTGAGAATGCTGGGAATAAAATTGGCAATGATGGTTTGATCTCCTATTTGGAAAAGCAGGCTATGGAATGCCCCGCTGCTTATTTAGCGTTGCTTGGTAAGGTGTTGCCTTTACAGGTAACAGGTGAAGATGGGGGAGCCATTAAGGTGATAACGCGTGTAGAAATTGCTCCTTTAACAATGAATGACGACAAGACAGATTAAGATTGTACCAAAACTTATACCGATTTTTACAGGAGACGCTTTGGTACGAGCGGCTTGGGGTGGACGAGGGTCTGGGAAGACAAGATCATTTGCCTTGATGGCTGCTTTAAAAGGCTATCAATTTGGTATGCAGGGGATATCGGGGACCATTCTTTGTGCACGTCAGTTTCAGAATTCTTTGGCAGAAAGTTCATTGGAGGAGATTAAGCGCGCCATTGAAGCGCACGACTTTTTAAAGGACTATTACAAGGTTGGGGAATCGTCGATTAAGTCGATAGATGGTCGCGTAGCCTTTCAGTTTTCTGGTCTTGACCGTAATATTGCGAGCATTAAATCGATGGGGCGCATTTTGCTTTGTTGGGTTGATGAAGCAGAGCCGGTAACAGAGACGGCTTGGCAAACACTTATTCCAACTTTGCGCGAAGAAGGAAAAGATTGGAATGCAGAATTATGGGTGACATGGAACCCGTTGCGAGAGAATGCCCCCGTTGAGAAGCGGTTTCGCTTTTCAGACAATGAAGCCATTAAGCGTGTAGAGATCAATTGGTCAGACAATCCGAAGTTTCCTAAGATCTTGAATGAAGCGCGATTGGATGATCTGAGAAACCGTCCAGAGACTTATAAGCATATCTGGGAGGGGGCTTATCTTACAGCGGTTCAAGGTGCTTATTATCAGAAAGAGATGTTGGCAGCCGAGCAAGAGGGGCGGATAGGGCGTGTTGCTCGTGATCCTTTAATGCAAATACGTGCTTTTTGGGACATTGGGGGGACAGGCGCCAAGGCAGATGCCACGGCGATATGGATAGCGCAATTTGTTGGTAGAGAGATCAGAGTGCTTGATTATTACGAAGCACAGGGACAGCCTTTATCCGAACATATCGGTTGGTTGCGTCAAAATGGTTATGAGAAGGCATTGATGGTTCTCCCCCATGACGGTGCGACCAGAGACCGTGTGCACAATGTGAGTTTTGAGAGCGCTCTTAAACAGGCAGGCTTTCAAACAAAAGTTATCCCTAATCAGGGAGCAGGGGCTGTTAAGATACGTATAGAAACAGTCCGCCGTGTTTTGCCTTCTGTTTGGTTTAATGAGAAGACGACAGTAGCAGGACGTAAGGCACTGAACTGGTATCACGAGAAATGGGATGAGAAGCGTAATATTGGCTTGGGAGCAGAGCATGATTGGTCCAGTCATGGGGCAGATGCCTTTGGACTGATGTGTATTTCATACAAACCACCAAAAGAAATACAAAAGCGACCAGCTTATAGCGGCAGAATGGAATATGAGAGTACCTCATGGATGGCAGAATGATGCATGATGATGAACGTTTAGAAAAAGACAGCAATGTATCTGATCTCTCTCATGAAGGTTTGTTTCGTAAGCTTGTGAGTTGGTACAAAGAAGATGTGGAGCATGTGAACAAATGGCGTGAACATGCGCGGGAGGATTTTGGTTTTTACAATGGTGATCAATGGAATGAAGAAGATTTATCGGCGTTAAAAAAGCAACGCCGCCCCGTTATGACTTTTAATCGTATTGCTCCGCTTGTGAATGCTGTTGTGGGTTCAGAACGCAACAATAAGCGAGAAGTGCAATTCATTCCTCGTCAAATAGGGAAGGCATTGCCAAGTGAATTGCTTACAGGAGCAGCAGAATGGTTTCGCGACATGGCACATGCTGAATATGCAGATAGTGATGCTTTCCAAGATGCTGTCATTTGTGGAATGGGGTGGACTGATACCCGCCTTGATTATGAGAACAGCCTCGATGGTGAACCGGTCATTACGCGTTTAGATCCTTTAAAAATGGTCTGGGATAGTGCGGCAGTGCAACCGAATTTAACCGATGCGCAACGTTTGTGGTATGTAGACCGCAAGCCGTTAGAAGTAGCTAAGCAGATGTTTCCCAAATCTCATTGGACAGAGCT
>NZ_JBHIRB010000045.1:0-3722 GCF_042196845.1 Bartonella sp. AA9NXGY | reverse complement strand
CCCACACAAGCGTTCACCTAGATTATTGTGCTTTAAGATCTCTCTTGCTAAATTGGAACTGATGGCGTTCAGATCTTGCCGGCTTAAATAAATAGGTAACCAACCAACACAAGAAGAAGCATATTTATTTGTCGCGCAACCAGTGAGAGAGAGCAGCACGCATATCAGCATCACTTTTTTGATTAACTTCACTTTCCACCTCAAGCCGTGTTGTGGCTGCTTTTAAAGCTTTTTCTGTTTGCTTTTGTTGCTCTACTTTTTTCCCAAGAGTAAAAGCTTTTGCTAAGGCAATAAAAAAAGCGGCTAAAGCCGCACCTGTTACCATCAAGTTTCTTTTCATCCATAAGATCATAGGCGGTGCTCCTGAAAGCGTTTAGCAACAAAGAAAATGCCAGTACATGCCGCTAAAACCATAATGGCGGCTAAAGCCCATTGGATTGGTCCATTGCCCGCTAAAAACCCACCAAGACCTGAGAAAGAACCAATAATCGGTGCCAATGCTTCTGCTTTGAGAAACCCTGTTGGTTGTTTCGTTTCTACTGTTTGATAATTAGAAGAAACATAAGCCCCTTTCGCCCATAGCCCTGCCTCTGCTACACGCCGGTGTACGAGACCTTGTAAACGTTTGCCTCCCGCTTTGGTCCATTTCTGCAATTCGGTTGGTACCGCTTCATAATCCCCCCGATTAAGCCTTTTAAGCAATGTAGAGTTTTGGAAAGCTGCAATACCCACATTATAACAAAAGGAAACAAGAGCGCCGAACTGCTCGTCGCTTAAATTCACACAAACTGCTTTTTCTACCGCCCTCTCATATTGCCGCAAATCTGCTAAAAGCATGTTTTCAGCTTTTTTTTCTGTAATCACCATACCCTCAACAACTGTTGGTTGACCGGCTTTTTTCGTATGACCATAACCAATCGTCCATATGCCAGAAGCATCTTGATAAGCCTGCAAGCGCAAACCTTCCCACTTTTTTAAACAGTATAAACAGTCTTTACTTATTTTCCGTGCCATTGTTCAATTCACCTTATAAATATACCTTTATGAGTACTGCTCCATCACCGCCGTCGCCGCCAATTTTGTCGCTTCCGTGTTTCCCATCAAAATATCCACCGCCGCCGCCGCCACATTCTTTACCACCTCTACCACCGTTACCACCTTTGTAACTCTCACCACCCTGCCCCATGATAGAACCCTTACATTTACCGCCACCGCCGCCGCCGCCGCCAAGAAAAGAACTTCCACCAGTACCAGCTCTCTTGCCGTCTATTCCACTCCCTCCACCATTACCACCAGAAAAAATAAAGCTTTCACCACTGCTGCCCTCCCTGTTTCCTCCTCCATCGCCGCCTTTCCCTCCAAAGTTAACGAGAGTCATGGAAACGGAATATCCTCCTTCTGCTGTAACAAGCCCTTTGATCATTGTTCTACCACCATTGCACAAAATGTTACTGTCATTACCTTTACCACCACGACCAATGTAAGCTGTTTTTAATTTATCTAAATCAGAACCTTTCATTTTAACATGCACACATTGACCGCCGCCGCCGCCGCCATCCTTAACGCCACCACCTCCACCGCCCCAAGCCCATACTTCGATATCGGTGTCAGCAGTAATACCATCAGGCAATGGAATATCTCCGCTTTCTGTCATCAGAATTTCAACAGGTTTTCTAACCCCGCCATCATTGTTGCCGCTACCAGCGCCGCTGCTATTGCTACTATTTGCTTTGATTGAAGCCATCAGTTTGGCTGGTGAGATAAGTGCATCCACTGTTTTTGTGCCATCAATCCAGTCTTGTTTGGCAAGAGGTTGAATGAGATCAACTTTTTTCTGTACACTATGTGCTGTATCTTGCGCTTTATCGGCTGCTGTTTGCGCAATATTTGCCTCAGCTTTTGCACTGTCTCCCGTTTTTTGTGCTGTCTCAGCCGTTTTTTTTGCATCTACTGCATAAGCTTTTGCATCATTTGCTGTTCTTAATGCACTATCTGCAACGTTCTTCGCTTCACTTGCAACATGAATCCCTTGTTGTGCAACATCTTCAACTTTATCAATTTTTGCAATCTGTGCACGTTCTGGAGGAGTTAAGATAAGATGCTTTTTCCCTTCCTTCATATTCTCCATATCAAATACATCTTTTTCTATTTTATCTGGATCATAAACTGATTTTGACATACCAAAAGACTTTGAGCCTACAAAATAACGAATGGTATTTTTGAGATCTACCGGAGATATGGGATAATAAACACCTTCATCTCCCCTCCGCCATTTTTCCATCGTTGGCTGCGTAGAACTCAACCATCGTAGCTTTGATCTTTCCTCTATGGTTAAGATCTTTTTGGTAGGACCCTCGTGCATATTTTCCATAGAAAATGTATTTGCCCCCACATTGTCGGGATCATATGTAGCAGCCTTCATATCGCCAATCCCTAAAGGCGATATTTTTACCCAGCCAGCGCCTGATAAAATCGCATTCTCATGCGCTTCACCACTTGCTTCAATATCACAAATTGTGACCTTATTTTTGTAAGCAAGAGCTCCAATATCTCTCTTTGCAATAGCATCATCAGCCTTTTTTCCTTGAGCAGCGGTTGCAAAATATTCTACCTCATAAGCTGCTGCACTCCCCACTGAAACAGGTGCAAGAGCCTTACTATCTAAAACACCTTCTTTGACTTCTTCTTTTGTTGCTGGTTCAAGCTTAAATATATGTGTGTGATAGGGTAATGGCATCGCGTTTCATTCCTTAATCAGTTCGTTGTCTTGTTGTGTGAGAGAGAGGACTGCAATTCATCAATCAGTTTTTGCATGATCTCTATGCGTTTATCTGTCGCTTCTTTATATTCTGCCAAAGCGCTTAAAAGATCATGCTGTATGTCGCTTTTGACAAGATCAAGTACCTTATTTAAGGGTGCATGAACCATTCGATTGCTTGCATAAAAAAGGACGCGGATTTGCTCCGCGTCCGCAATATCATCAATAGCAGACGGATTATTGATCATTTGAAAAACTCACGATTTTATGGCATAAACAACCGGTACATTAACAGGGCGTGTTTCTGCCTCGCCCGTTGAAGAAATCATTACCTTATGCGTGTGCACTCCAGCAGGTTGTGTATCTTTTGTATAATATGAATTACCAAAAGCAGGATTTCTGCCACCTATTTGACCAACTCTTGTAACCATAGAATAATCATGCTTATGCGTATGTTGACCTGCCTCTTCAATGGTACAAGCATGTGTATGCGATTTAAGGCAATCTTGCTGTATATCGGCAAATTGTCTACTTCTGTCTAAACCGCGACCATTATCAAAGCCGCGCAAAAACACTCCTCTAAAGTCTGGAACTTTAAAGGTTGTATCGCTGTTTTTTCCCCATTTATCCCCTATCGCCTTGAATAATTGCGGATAATCTTTGCGTTCATAAGTAGCGCCATCACATAAAAGCCAGCCGTTTGGGACTTCTTGCATAGCAAAGGTCGCAATAAAACCACAAGGAAAGGTTTCGACCTTCGGTGGTGGAATGGGGGTAGGGTTTAAAAGATACCAGCCATCAAGACCTTTTGTTGATACGCCATCATTATAGACTATTTCATAAATACCATTTGTTTGTAACTCACCACCTGTCAATGATACTATTCCCGTGCTGGTGGCTTTATAGAGTGGCTTTGCTCCTATATTATTCATGTTTATTGTTGTCGTACCAATATTTATACCAC
>NZ_JBHIRB010000044.1:0-3754 GCF_042196845.1 Bartonella sp. AA9NXGY | reverse complement strand
AAAGAGGTTTCTGAAGGAGTAGCACAGGATTCTTTGTTATGGAGCAAGGAAGCCGATGCCTTTGTAGCGCGTCATGAGAAGAAGCAAGAAGAACAAGGCAGAGCTGTAAGGACACAAGAAAACAGTAGAATTACGTTCCTTGCAAATGGTGAGGTTAGCGCTAAATCAACGGATGCTGTCGCTGGTAATCAACTTTATTCAATGAATCAGACATTTGCTGAGTATTTTGGTGGAGGAGCTGGTTATGATAAAGATGGACAATGGAAAGCTCCAAGTTTTGTGATCAAGAAAGTTGATGCGGAAGGTAAAGAAAGTGAAGAAAGCTATAAGAGTGTAGCGGAAGCATTTGCTGGAGTTGCGAGTTCTATCACGAATGTTCATAATGATGTGACCAATGTTGTCAGTGATAGCCTTGCCAAGCAGGATGAAAAGACAAAAGTTATCACTATTGGTAAAGAAGTAGAAGGCAGTGAAATCAACATAGCCAACAAGACTGGTACGGATCGGACACTTTCAGGTGTTGGTGAAGCAACAAAGGATAATGAAGCTGTTAACAAAGGTCAGCTTGATAAAAGATTAGAGAAGCTTTCTAACAGTCTTCAATCAGATGACTCGGCTGTTGTTCATTACGATAAAAAAGAGGGTGATAATGGCGGCATTGATTACACGAGTGTGACTTTAGGCAAAGGTAAGGATGCAGGACCAGTTGCACTTCATAATGTAAAAGATGGTGCCATTGGTGAGGGTTCACATGATGCGATTAATGGTAGTCAGATCAACACGATTTCTCAGAATGTAGCTAAATTCCTTGGTGGCGATGCGGCATTTAAAGACGGTAGCTTTACTAACCCTACTTATAACTTATCTCGCGTTTCTGAAGATGGTGAGGTAACACAAAAAGCCTTTACCAATGTTGGTTTAGCATTTGAAGGACTTGATGAGAATATCAAAAATGTGAATCAGCGTATTAAGGAAGTTTCAGAAGGAGTTGCACAAGATTCTTTATCATGGAGCGAGGGTGAAAAATCCTTTGTAGCCTTGCATGGAGGAAAAGACGGTGCAAAGACAAATAGCAAGATTAAGTTCCTTGCGGCAGGAGATATTACGAAAGAATCTACAGATGCAGTAAATGGCTCCCAACTTTATTCCTTAGGAAAAGATCTTGCATCGTACTTAAACGGTGATGCTAAGTATGAGAAAAATCAATGGTTGTTGCCTAGATTTAAAGTTACACACCTTAAAGAAGATGGCACATCAGAAGAAGCTGAGTACGATAGTGTTTCAGAAGCTCTTTCAGGTGTTGGTAATTCTTTCACGAATGTGGTTAAAGACTTTAATGACAAAGTCACGAATATCACAGAATCTGTCCAAGGCGATGCGCTGTTGTGGAATAAGGACGCAGAGGCGTTTGTAGCCAAGCATGGGTACAAGGAAAGCAAGACGAACAGCAAGATAACGTCGCTTGCAAATGGGGATATCACTAAAGACTCAAGCGATGCTGTAACAGGAAATCAGCTATATGCTCTAGGTAACAGTGTTGCGCAGTCTTTAGGTGGTGATGCTAGTTATGCAGGTGGCGCTTGGACGGCTCCAAGTTTCAAAGTTAAGATTGTCAAAGAAGATGGCAGTGCCGTTGAAGAGCAAAGTTATGATGATGTTGCCAAAGCGTTTACTGGTGTAGGGGCTTCATTCACGAATATTCACAAGGAGCTTAAGAATGAAATTAATAAAGTTGTAGGAGATAGTCTTGTTAAGTTTGATGACACGACAAATGTAATCAAGCTTGGTGGTGAAAAAGAAGGTGCGAGCATCAGTATTGCGGATAAGGAAAGCCAAGATAGAATACTTTCAGGTATTAAGACAGCGACAAGGGATAATGAAGCAGTTAACAAAGGTCAGCTTGATAAAAGTCTGAAGGAGCTTTCTAATAATCTTCAGTCTGATGAATCGGCTGTTGTTCACTATGATAAACAAGGTGATGATAATAGCAGCACTAATTATGCGAGTGTGACTTTGGGTAAAGGTAAGGGTTCTACACCTGTAGGTTTGCATAATGTTGCCGAAGGTCAGATTAGTGAGAATTCGCATGATGCGGTTAATGGCGGTCAGATTTCTAAGGTTTCTCAGGATATTGCGAAATACTTAGGTGGAGGTACAAGCTTTAAAGATGGTACTTTCACGGATCCAACCTATAAATTATCCAGTGTTGATGCAAAAGGCGAGGTAGTAGAAAAATCCTATGGTGATGTTGGTTTAGCCATTGAAGGTATTGATACGAATTTCAAGAATGTGAATAACAACCTAACGAATAAGTTTAATGAACTTACTGAAAACATCACGAATATTACTCAGGAAGTTCAAGGCGATGCGCTGTTGTGGGATAAGGCCGCAGAGGCGTTTGTAGCGACGCATGGAGAGAAGGAAAGCAAGAGTAAGATTACATTTCTTTCCAATGGAGAGGTTTCTGCAAGCTCAAGTGATGCGGTCAATGGTTCTCAGCTTTTTGCGACCAATCAAAATGTAAGCAGTGTATCTAACAATCTTGAAACAACAGCTACGAATATAGCTAAATCCTTTGGTGGTGGCGCTGAATATAAAGAAGGTCATTGGAGTGCTCCAAGCTTCAAAGTTAAGATCGTCAAAGAAGATGGCAGTGCTGTTGAAGAGCAAAGTTATGATGATGTTGCTAAAGCATTTGCTGGTGTAGGGAATTCATTCACGAATATTCACAAAGAGCTTAAGAATGAGATTAACCAAGTTGTGGGAGATAGTCTTGTTAAACAAGATGAAAAGACACATGTTATTAGTGTAGGGGGTGAAAAGAGTGGTACAGAAGTTAAGCTTTCGAATATTGATGGTGCCGCACGGACTCTTTCCGGTGTGAAAGCAGGAACGCTTTCGGAAGCCTCAAGTGAGGTGGTCAATGGTTCTCAGCTTTTTGATACGAATAAGACTGTTGCAACTTATTTAGGTGGTGGCGCTGAATATAAGGAAGGTCAATGGAGTGCTCCAAGTTTCAAAGTTAAGATCGTCAAAGAAGATGGCAGTGCCGTTGAAGAGCAAAGTTATGATGATGTTGCGTCTGCCTTTGCTGGTGTTGGTGATTCATTCATGAATATTCATAAAGAGCTTCAGAATGAGATTAATAAAGTTGTAGGAGATAGTCTTGTTAAGCAGGATGATGCTACGAAGGTAATCAAGATAGGTGATGAAAAAGAGGGTAGTGCAATCACAATTTCAAACATGAATGGTGATGCACGTAGTCTCTCTGGCGTGAAAGCGGGCACACTTTCTGAAGGCTCGACGGAAGCAGTGAATGGTTCTCAGCTTTATTCCTTGAATCAGACGCTGGCGACTTATTTTGGTGGTGGAGCTCACTATGAAGATGGTCAATGGGTAGCACCTACTTTCAAAGTTACGACATTTAATGATGATGGTAGTCCAGAAGAGCATAGCTACCCTAATATTGCGGAAGCGTTTGCTGGTGTAAGCAATTCCTTTACAAAGCTTCATAATGAGATTTCAGACAATATTGAGCAGAATGCGTTGTTGTGGAGTGATGAAGACAGTGCGTTTGTAGCGCTTCATGGGAAGGGAGATAAAAGAAGTAAGAGCAAACTGAAGTCAGTTTTAGATGGCGATATTTCTGAAGGTTCGACAGAGGCGATTACGGGCAATCAGCTTTATTCCTTGCATCAGACGCTAGCGATGTATTTAGGAGGGGGAGCTAGCTATGAAGGTGGCGAATGGAGGG
>NZ_JBHIRB010000043.1:0-3951 GCF_042196845.1 Bartonella sp. AA9NXGY | reverse complement strand
TCATCAAAGAGGTTTTGTGCAATATCGGCTTTGCCTTGGCTTGAGTCTGGTCCATAGGCACGTAGTGTATACATATCTGGTAAACCATTTCTTGTGGTATAGCCATTTACGAGTTTGAAAGAGTTTTCTTCTGCTTTTCCAGAAACTTGAATGAGTGAAAGACCTCGGACATTGGCAGCAGCAGAGGTATTTGCTTCGATATTGTTCTCTTCTAAGCGCCCCGTAACATAAACTGATGTGTTGCCTGAGACGTTCCCATTGATCAAAAGCCTATCGGTTTTTTGATCGGCGATTGGTGCTCCATCACTCCATTGTGCGTTGAAGTAAATTTTTGCGTCACCAGAGGCATTGTAGACGGCTTGCGTGTCTGGTTTACCAGAACCTATATACAAAGTTTGGTAATGCTGTTTTTCTGTTGGCTTGCTAAACATAATGGAGCTGTTATCGAGATTAAGCGTAGAAATATCGGAACGAGATCTTTGAGCAATATCAAGTAGTTTTCCATCAGCATCTTTTTCATTGTTACTGATCTTCAACGTCCATTTTGTGTCGTTTTTCAGATCAAAGCGTGTTTGCCCATTTTCGTCATTTCTTACACCGCCTTGTAAGACAGAATGGTCTGCGGTTAAAGTAAACATTTCAACAGGTTTTGTCTTCTGCTTTATGTTTTTGAATAACGTATCTGCAAGGATTTTTGAATTTTTGAGATTAATTTTTCCCATTGATTCATCGGTATTTATTCCAATACCATTTTCAACGATCAGATCTGTATTGGTCAAATTAACTTCACTGTTTTGCCAATCTTGTGGATTACTATTACTTAGGCCATTTAACTTATTTTTAGACAAATCTGTAAAATTCACCCCAGCAACCCCTGCTGTTGCAGAAGTATTTGCGAGATCAATATGTCCATTTCTGTTTATCTTTAGTGCAATTAGTGTTGCATCTATTTTGTTTTCAGCGCCATTGATCATCTTAATCGTGCTATTGGATGCGACAAGTCCAAAATCAACTTTTTCAATCGTTGTTTTTCCGTTTAATTCAATGACGCTATTTGCAGCAGCATTTACACCCATGCTGGGCAGTTCGATTCCCTCAATATTTGTTTTCTTCCCTTTTATCGTTAATTCTTCACTTGTGATTTTGCCTCCATCCGTTACATAAAGACCAAAGAGAGTCTTCGTAATCGTTGTTTTTCCTTTTAATTCAATGACGCTGTTTGGGCCCTCAGCTGATGCGCCTGTAACTGAGCTTTCGCCATTTTCTGTGAGTGCAACATCTTTAACATTAATATATCCACCCAAAGTTGCATATAATGAATTATTACTCCCAGTAACAGTTCCTCCTGTCATGAAAATTTTTGATTGCTCACCAATGGCACTCAGCGCATTATGCTCAGATGAAATGATTTTCGCACCATTGTTTAAAGTAATGCTACTGCCGTTTTGAGCAATTATTGCTTCTCCTTTTGCCTCAAAAGATCCGCCGGTGATTGTTATTTGAGATTTGTTATCTGCTAAGATGCTGTTTTTTGCTTTCGTGACGGTTACATTATTTAAAGTGACAATACTTCCTTTGTCAGCACTTATTCCTTTATCCATAAGAAAGTCATCATTTTCGCTTGATATTTTTACATCTTTCAGCGTGTTTTCTTTGCTGGTGGTGTTAAGAAATGATGCACCTACTGCTTTGTCTCCTGTGACCTCAATCGATCCTCCGGTCATCTTGATTGTCGCATTATCACTTTCGGCTTTAACACCGATCGAAGCATTTTTAATTGTTGTGTTACCATTCAATTCAATAGTGCTGGAACCTCTTGCAAATGCACCGAATTTTGTTCCTTTACCATTTGCTGTGAGCACAACATCTTTAACATTAATATATCCACCAGCTTTTGTATATAATACACTATTGCTACCGGTAACAGTTCCCTCTGTCATAAAAATTTTTGATTGCTCACCAATGGCATTGAGCCCATCACCGTTAAGTGATGTGATTTTTGCCTTATTGTTTAAAGTAATGATACTACCGTTTCGAGCATTGATTGCTGTTTCGTTTGCCTCAAAAGATCCATCGATAACTGTTACTTGAGTTTGGTTATCTGCAAAGATGCTGTTTTTTGCTTTTTTAACAGTTATATTTTTCAAAGTGAGTTTACTTTTTTTTTCAGCTTTTATTGCGTTATAGGGTTCACTGTTTTCACTTGTTATTGTGACATTTTCCATATTTCCGTTACCCGCATTTAGCTGAATAGCGGTTTTATCAACATTGATAGAACCTCCTGTCATTTTGAATGTAGCGTTGTCCGATATATTAACGCCGTATTCATAGGAAGATTTAGTTCCAAGTGGAGCACTAATGATGGTATTGTCCGATAATTCAATCAAACTATCGGATCCTTTAACGGTGACAACGGTTGTAACAGATGGTGGTGTTGGAGAGGTACTCCCCAGCTTTAAATTCTTGCCGATGATTTTTCCACCTGTTTCTGCCCAAATATTATCGTAGCTTTCTTTAGAGACTTCCATTTTTTTTCCATCAGAAACTTTAAGTTCTTTAAGTTCTTCCGCTTGTGTGTTGTGGTAGGTCCCAAATAATAGAATTGCTGCAGTTGCTGTATGCGATAAAAGAGATTTTTTAGACATTTATGTTCTCCTCACTTAAAACTAAGCTACAAATATTTTTTCTGTTTGCCATATCTCCACTTGTTATAAGAAGAACAAACAATATAAGAAAATAAATAATGGTCTATAAAAATATTCTTCTTGCTCACTATTTTATAATTTACTTATAGTTTTATAATTTACTTATAGTCAAATTAAAAAACATAATAATTAATGTATATATTTACATTTAAGTCATATTATATTTATAGTTTTAGTTATTACGTATTAAATATATAATTAAAAATATTAAAATGATATTTAAATACAATATTATAAGCAAATGATCGTTGTTTGTTTGTACTTTTTAATGTTATCACAGTACTGTCATATATTTTGATGCATTAAGGAGAATAAAGGGGGGACAGCATCGTTGGGAACAGCCGTCAGCAAAAATTAAAAAAGTTTACTTAATTTTAGATCTGAGGTGTTTTATATTGGATGTAATGTGTTTTATAAATATGCTAAAGAGTACTGATTGATGCTTTTATAAATCTTAGTTTCTTCTTGAGTATTTTGATAAAGTGGTTGATGTCTTTGTTTTTTGGGTGTATTTAATTAAATTATCTGCGTAAAGAAATATTTTGCAGTATGTTTCCTGTGTAAAGAGGAAAATAATAGTAGCTTGTGCTTTTTATTTACTTACGACAGTAAAACTTTACATTTTCTTTTTGCTTTGAGAAAAAGGGGAAGGGGATTTTATGAAGCAAGCGCGATTTATCAATAAACATATATGATTTATCAATAAATACATATAAGGTGTTTTTTCTGAAAGTTTTACTTTCACTTGGAGATGAAGCGCTTTGCGACATTTTTGTTTATGAGAGATAAATGCCATTCAATATCTAAGACAGCGTAAGGGGCAGATTTCTCAAAATCACTGAATTTATTCTCACCCTTAAGCATAACCACCCGCTTTAGTGCATATTTTCATTCTTTTGCGCAAAGACTGCTACACGCATTTCACGCTCCCCAATTCCAGCAAATTGGCAAGACCTTCCACAGCTGTCTTTTCAGGATTATAACGAAAGCGTTTTTTTGCCTGTGTACGAGCAACTACTTCAATCTGGTATGCATCAAAAACAATACCTAGCCTTGTCAATCAATAAATCTTGATGGAGATGATCTTGGGAGGATAAAGAACAAAAGCTATTCGAGCGATCTTTTTATGAAAGGGTGTCAAGAATAAAAAAAGGCAGCATATCGTGCTGCCTTTTTATTAAATTGAATAGAATGAATAGGCTATTTTTACAGCCTTGATTTAAAACTGATAGCGTATGCCGCCTGA
>NZ_JBHIRB010000042.1:0-4022 GCF_042196845.1 Bartonella sp. AA9NXGY | reverse complement strand
CATCAAGAGGGATATGTGGCTATTCAATGTAAGTTTTATAAAGCTGACCATCAGATCAGTAAAAAAGATATTGATAGCTTTATCGCTGCCTCTGGAAAAGACATCTTTAAATATCGACTTCTCGTTGACAGCACAGAAGTGGAATTAAGTGACAATGTGAATGCCATGATTAAAGGACAAGCGATACCCGTTTATCGTATTGACCTTCGTCATATGGAAAACAGTCGTATAGACTGGCAAATATTTGCAACGAAAAAAGAAGTTGTTCTGAAATCAACAAAAGAGCCTCGTCCCCATCAAGAAGAAGCCATCAAGAAAGTCTGTGAAGGTTTAAAAGAAGCAGACCGTGGCAAGCTGATTATGGCATGTGGTACGGGGAAGACTTTCACCAGTTTGAAGATAGCAGAAACCCTTGCTGGGAAAGGCAAGCGTGTTTTGTTTCTGGTACCTTCTCTGGCTTTAGTCTCGCAAACAATCCGTGAATGGACAGCCGATGCACAAGTCCCGTTGCGTTCCTTTGCCGTGTGTTCTGATACGAAAGTAGGCAAGCGTCGTAAAAATCAAGATGATATTGTTGGCATGGAAACATCAGATCTTGTTCTCCCTGCTACCACGGATGCTCAAGCCCTTGCTAAAGAAGCTTGTGAATCCCTAGCAGATGCAATGACCGTGGTCTTTTCAACTTATCATTCTATCCAAGTGATTTCGGATGCACAAAAAGAGCATGGTTTACCCGAATTTGATCTGATCATCTGTGATGAAGCCCATAGAACAACTGGGGCTTCATTGGGAACTGAAGACAATGAATCTGAATTTATCAAGGTTCACGATAACAGCATTATTCGTGGTAAAAAACGTCTCTACATGACAGCAACGCCGCGTATCTTTAGTGACACTGCTAAAAGGCGGGCGGATGAGATCAATGCTGTTTTGGCATCTATGGACGATGAAACCCTTTATGGCAAACAACTTCATCATTATACCTTCGCGGAAGCTGTCGATAATGAACTTTTAACTCCTTACAAGATTGTGGTCTTGGGTATTAATGAAACCTATATCACACCAGCCATACAGGAGATTATTGCCAATGAAAACCGTGAAATTGATTTAGATGATGCGGCAAAAATTATTGGCTGTTATAGAGCACTTACCAAAATAGATAAGCAAGCGGCTGTTGATGATGATGATACAGAGCCCATGCAATGTGCTTTAGCTTTTTGCAAAGACATTAACACCTCTCAATATATAACAAAGCTCTTTAATAAAATTATCAAATCTCATATTGATGATTTCCTTCAAACCGTTCCCTTTCTAAACTGTGAAGTAAGACATATTGACGGAACGCAAAGCGTCAAAAAACGCAATGAGGAATTGGATTGGCTTAAAGAAGATGCGGGGCAAAACGTTTGTCGGATCTTAAGCAATGTTCGGTGTCTTTCAGAAGGGATTGATGTCCCTGCTCTTGATGCCATCATGTTTTTACACCCGCGCAATAGCCAAGTGGATGTGATACAGGCAGTAGGGCGTGTGATGCGTCGTGCTCCAAATAAAAAAACGGGCTATATCATTTTACCCATTATCATTCCTTCACACTTAGAAGCCAAAAAGGCTTTAAAAAACAATAAGAGATACCGTGTTGTTTGGCAAGTTTTGCATGCTTTACATTCTCATGACGAAAGGCTTGCTCGGACAATTAATCAGATGTCTTTAGGACAAGATAGCAGCCATACGATTGAAATTATAGAGATTAAACGAGCCAATGAATTAAAAGAGCTTACCACAACGGTTGATGAGATCTCGATACCATCCAAAACAGAAAGTTCTGGACGTGTCATTGGAACAGCAGAAAGCAAATCTCAATCGGTATCTGGAGGACAAGGAGACCTATTCCGCCGTTCTGAATTTTTTGATTTTGTCAAAGCCATTTTTCTGGATAGTTTTAAAATCACGGATTATTGGGGCATTTGGGCGAACAATGTTGCTGAGATTGCTCAAAACCATATCAATCATCTTAAAGATATGATTTCCGATGAAAAGAGTGAAGCCTTTCACGCCTTTGATGCATTCCATAAGGAATTAAAGAACAACGTCAACAGTGAAATCAAGCAAGAGGAAGCGATTGAGATGTTAGCGCAACATCTTGTCACGCGTCCCGTGTTTGAAGCTTTATTTGACGGTAATGAATTTGTACAGAACAATGCCATTTCGCAAGCAATGGACAAGATCTTAACGGAACTGGATAAAACAAATATCGAAGAGAAAACGAAAGATCTTGATAAATTTTACAAAAGTGTCATGTTCTGTACAGCAGGCATTACGGAAACTCATGCAAAACAGAATCTTATTATCAAACTTTATGAAAGTTTTTTTGCCAAGGCATTTAAGAAAACCACGGATAAGCTTGGAATTGTTTACACGCCCGTTGAGATTGTTGATTTTATCATTCATTCTGTTGATGATGTGTTGCGCAATGAATTTGGCAAAAGCTTAGGGTCACGGGGTGTCTCTATTCTCGATCCTTTCACCGGAACGGGTACTTTTATCACGCGGCTATTACAATCCAATCTCATCAAACCAGAGGATATGGAATATAAATTCCGTCATGATATTCATGCCAATGAGATTGTTTTACTGGCTTATTACATAGCAGCGATTAACATTGAATCGACCTATCATAGTTTGATGAAAGGGAATTATATCCCATTCAAGCATATTGGTTTGGCTGATACGTTTCGGATGCTTGAAAAACAAGATTTGATGAAAGGTTTACTAGAGGAAAACAGTGAATATTTAGAGCATCAAAAGAAACTGGATATTAAAGTTATCTTTGGTAACCCTCCTTATTCGGTAGGACAAAAGAATGAAAACGATAATAATCCCAATATATCTTATCCCATATTAGATGATCGTATTCGTGAGACTTATATAGCTAAATCGAAAGCAACTAGTACGCAAAAGTTATATGATAGTTATATCCGCGCTATCCGCTGGGCTAGTGACCGTATTGATAATGCTGGGGTAATCGGCTTTGTCACAAATGCCGGTTTTATTACTGGACATTCTATGGATGGTTTACGCAAATGCCTCGTTGAAGAATTTAGCAGCCTTTATATTTTCCATTTACGGGGTAACCAACGAACTTCTGGAGAACTTTCTCGAAAAGAAGGTGGTAAAATTTTTGGTTCTGGATCTCGAGCCCCTATAGCGATTTCCATTCTCGTAAAAAATCCAAATGCACAACAGCGTGGTAAGATATATTTTCGTGATATTGGAGATTATCTCACGAGAAAAGAAAAGCTTATAATAATAGAGTCTCTTGGTAGCATTGATGGTATTACACGGAGCAAACAAGGTTGGCAAATAATTACACCAGATAAGTACAGTGATTGGCTTGATCAACGTGATGACAGTTTCAAAACATTCTTAGCTATGGGTGTCAAAAAGGGGCATGATAAAAAGCTCTTTGAAACTTATTCTCTTGGTGTTTCAACCAATCGTGATGCTTGGACGTATAACTCAAGCCGTGAATCTGTAAAGAAAAATATGAATAACATGACTGCCTTCTATAATAATGAGGTAAAACGTTTAAATAATACCTATTCACATGCTGATCGTACAGCACGTGCAAAGGTCGTGAATGATTTCGTCAATTCCGATGTAAGAAAGATTAGTTGGAGCAGTACTCTTAAGAGAGAATTATTAAGAGGTAAATTTTCCGAATTTGAAGATAAATGCCTTATTCAAAGCCTATACCGTCCTTTTACACAACAATGGCTTTATTACAATAGCGTCTTTAATGAAGCAGTTTATCAAATGCCGCGTATATTCCCGATAAGACAAGCGGTTGATAATAAGGTGATACAAATTACAGGTATAGGAGCAAAGAAAGACTTTTCTGTATTGATGACTAAAGCTTTGCCTAATTTAGATTCAATAGAAAAAGGTCAATGTTTTCCACGCTATATTTACGAAGATACTACGGTTTCAAAAAGTAAAAGTGAGAAACAATCCCATTTATTTAC
>NZ_JBHIRB010000041.1:0-4038 GCF_042196845.1 Bartonella sp. AA9NXGY | reverse complement strand
AAAGTCACACTCGTGTAATCAATGCCGCCATTATCACCCTCTTTTTTATCGTAATGAACAACAGCCGAGTCATCTGACTGAAGGCTGGTAGAAAGATCCTTCAAACCTTTATCAAGCTGACCTTTGTTAACTGCTTCATTATCCTTTGTTGCTTCACCAACACCTGAAAGTGTCCGATCCCCTTTGTCTTTATTTGCGATATTGAGTTCTGTGCCACCTACTTTTGCACCAATAGTGAGACGACTCGTTGTCTTATCTTGCTGAACAAAGCTTTCGCTTTCCACTTTGGTAATCACATTATTAACCTGTTCAGTCAATTTATCCTGAACATTCGTGAGAGCCGTATTAACACCCTCAAACGCATCCGCTACATTCTGATAACTCTCTCTTTTTTCCTCTCCATCAGTATCGAAAGTTTTGATCTTAAAAGTAGGACCTACTGAGTTTCCATTTCCAAAGTCAGCACCACCACCGAAATAAGATGCAACACTGCTCCCTAGGGTATGAAGCTGAGAACCACTTACAGCTTCGTCTGAATTTTCATTGATTGTCCCGCCAAGTAGACCGGAAAGTTTCCGCCCTCCATTATCCTTATTTAGAATACTGATTTCGGTACCACCTGTTCCCTTACCAATAGTGATAAGGCCCGTTCCTCCATCACGGAGACTGCGCGTCAAAGCCATCTCTGCTACTTGCTTAACAAGAATACTGTCTCTTACTTCATTAATTTCAGTATTTGTTGCCAAAAGTTGGGAACCATTGACCGCTTCGGTCGATTCTGCTGTGAGTGCGCCATTTTGAATGCCTGTTATCTTCTTACTACCAGCGTCAATACCACCCGTTGTTATTTTCGGTCCACCAGAAATCACTAAGCCCGTTGCATCTAAGGTACTGTTTCCTGCAGTTACTTTATTGACTGCAATATCCTTAGCTAGATCAAATTTTATATTATTATTATCTTTGCCTTTGCTAATTTGAAGATTTGTACTTCCAGCGGAAAAATCTACCGCGCTGTCCATGATAACGGTCTTATCATCCTTACCCCCAACAGATAGTTTCCAACCACCATTTCTTACGACACTTTCTAAGTCTTTTAACTGTACAACATTTACTGCATCAGTAAGTTCACTACCAGCTGCTACACCTGTAATCTGCCGCGTTATGCCCTTACTAGAATTACCAACACTAACGGCACCCTGCTTACTTTTCCATTGCGCTTCAGTGCTTTCTGTTGCCCCCTGCAGCGAAGAAGTATATCCTGAAACACCTGCAGCCCTATCAGCGATAGTATCACTTCCTATAGCAACACCACCTTGTACAGAAACTATAGAATTGACACCCATTGCGATACTGCTTGGACCCAAAGCGTGAGACATGGAACCTATAGCAATACTAGATTCACCTGTCCCACTTGCCTGATTACCTATAGCAATACCATACAGCGCCTCCTTTGTTACAGATGCATTGTAACCAAGAACAATCCCCTTTTCTGCATAATTCTTCGCGCCATAACCAAGAGCCATTGCATAATCACCAGTTGCAAGTACTCTATTTTTTTCATCAATATCCTGTTCTTTAGATCCAGGATTAGCTCCAACACCACCGATTGCAATGCTATAAACACCTTCCGTTTTTGCCCCCCGCCCTAAAACAACAGTACCATACGCGCCCTTAGGTGACTCTGCCATATAACCAATAACAGTACTCCAACCATCACCAGCTTTTGCACTGTACCCGATAGCAACAGAACCGTATGTACCTCTCCCACCAACACTACCAACCACATTGTCACCAATAAAAACACCCCACTTGCTTTTTGTATAATTAATCCCACTACCCAAAATAACATTGTTATCTTGAGAACGTTGCATTCCTGCAGTTCCACCCCGCAAAAGGTCAGAAACATTAACAGGGGCTGCATTCTCATTATTCCCTGAAAACTGTTGGGCTGTAGAGCTATCACGAACAAGCGACCGTGGACTAATGAGAGACTTTTTATATTGCTCGTCTGTATCTAGGGTTCTGACCAATAAATTTTTGCTATCGTCCGCAAGAACATTTACGATAGAACTCTTATCGCTCTTACCAGAAAGGGTTTTGGTTAAAAAATTTGCGTAATCTTCAGAAGCATTCAAACCAGCAACAGAGAGAAGGCTTTGTGGATAAGACACACCGGCACTTTTTACACCCTCAAGAAACGTGTTTCTAAAATCAGGATTTGCTGAAAAAACAGGCGTAACATTCGATAAGAATGTAGCCGCTGTAGCCAACGAAAGAACTTTAACAAAAGAAAAACGAGAACGTTTTAATTCACTCGCTGCTTGTGGGGCATATAATTTTTTCATAACAAACTCTCCAATGAAAAAACTTAGAAACACCTCCAAAACATAAAAAAGACACATTTTAGCATTATTGATGTCTTTGGAATTCAGAGTAGACGATCATTGCTTAGAGTGTGAACGTTTTGAGTCTTTAGTCTTGTTCTGTTTGTGCTCTCTGTATTGAGATCTAAATGCTTGTCTTTTTGATTATGTTTTGTGGACATAAAGATAACACATTTAGAGTCTAAGGGTTTTAGTGTGCTGTTTTTTCCTAACTAAAAAAGAGGCCTTGTATATTTGATATTACTTTTTACTTGGTAGTGATTACTATAAAATCCTTTGTACTAGGTTTTAGTATGTATTTTCCTAATTATAGACTTTATTTTTATTAGAAAGCATGGTTTTGTTAATAATAAGTAAAGTAAAAAGAAATTGTAATATGTCCGGAATATATTCTTCTTTGGATAACTGGTTTTTTAGTTGGATTTTTTCTTTTTAATATATCATATAATGATATATGCGTGGTCCCGTGATGTACCTTTTATCTTTACGCACTACTTATCCCCCTTTGAATTATTTTATCAAAATGAGTCTTACTAATATACATTTTCATACAGCTATAGGCTGTTCAAGAAAATAGCAACATAAAAATATAGCTTTTTAGCAATATGGATTCTACTGTGATCTTTTTTCAACAAAATATAGAAAAATCTTCTATAAAACCTCACAGTTTATAGCCTCATCAAATATTATGCTTATCTCTAGATAAATACTGTGCGTCTGTAAAAAAAACATCCACCCTTATTTCAATAAATAAGGGTGGATGTTTTGTTCTATTTTCGTTGTTCGTATTATTTTATTTTCAGAGTAATTGCACCACCTATGCCCCAATGACCACCAGCACTCGTGGCAGAGAGATTAGAGCGGATTTTTCCGTTTTCAGATGTATAACCAGCACCAAGAGCAAATGCGGATTGTCCACGCCATGTGCCGCTACCAAATGAGACACTCAAAGATCCCGGCTCGTCAAAGTAACGTAGGTTGGATACTGCTAGACCAACGGCGGCTGCTTGCCTTGCCTCTTTCCGTACGCTCTTAATATCATAACTAAACGTTTCAAATTTTATATCGGTTTAGGATTTCGACTCGTTAACACCATTACTCATCGCATTATCCTTGGATTCAGAAAAATATTTATCTACATATTTTTTCGTATCATCAAAAACTTTCTTAATCCGCTGCTTACTGTCATGTAACAACCAACTAGCCCCCTCCACGACTTCTGTCAAATTTGCGTAAAACACACCACTCTTCAGACATTTTCTCTTTTTTTATTTTCAACATTAATGCTGGCATTGTTATTTATGGGAGTCGTTCTTTTAATCGTGTAACTCTTTTCGCCCCTGTCTTGTATAGACAGGAGCGTTTTTGAAAATAATCGTAGTGAATTTTATTAATTTAGAGTTAAGCTTAATCCTACACCTACACCCCAGCGCCCTCCGGCACTTGTCACAGATAGACTAGAGCGAATATTTCCATCTTCAGATGTATAACCAGCACCAAGAGCAAATGCGGACTGATTAAGCCATATACCACTACCAAGTGCAACACTTAACTTTCCTGGTGCATCATTGTAACGCAAGTTGGACACCGCTAGACCAATAGCAGCAGCTTGTCTTGCTTCTTTCCGAACATCCTGAATAGCATAATTCAATGT
>NZ_JBHIRB010000040.1:0-4836 GCF_042196845.1 Bartonella sp. AA9NXGY | reverse complement strand
TTTAGAGGCTTCAGCATTGCGCTTTTTAGGGGCTACATCATTGCGCTTTTTAGGGGCTACATCATTGCGCTTTTTAGAGGATTCTTCACTATATTTTTTATAGGCTTTATCGCTGTATTTAAATCCTTCTTCCAGCAATTGTGTTGCCATTTTACGATCTTCACCAGCTGTTTGTTCCAGCTTAGTGACATCTATTTGTGATACACCCTTATGAGCTTCAGCGGTATTACGGTTAAGGGAAGCTATGGTTTGATCAACGCCTTGCCCTGTCAATGCCTTCTGCCCTGCTTCATCAGTAATGACGATGGTGCCATCGCTAATGGCAGATTTGGTATATCCTTCCCTTGAATCCTGTTGTTCTGCATGATCTAAAACATTTTTGGCAATGTTTTTAGCGATGTCGTATTCGCCCATTGCACCACCCGCTGCAATGCTAATCCCATCACTGCTGGCTTTGGCACTCGCACTGTTGCTGATATCACTGGTGCTGATGCTTCCTGTGGTCAGGCTGTTTTTTTCTGCCAAGGCTGTGCTTTCAATAATACCTCCAGTCAGCGTTGTTTTATCTTTAACGGTGATCTCAAAGCCGTCATCACGGGCTTTAATGCCTGATTGTTCCACAACACTGTGATAATCGCTGGAGGATTGATCATTTTGGAAAGAGACGTTTATTGACGCACCATCAGGCTTTCCATTGCCTTTAACCCCAACAGAAACAGAGTTTTTTTTGCTGGAAGTTTGTCCCGTATCACTGCGGCTGACAACGGTAAAATCACCTCCTACTTCCATTTCTACACGCTCTCCAGAAACCACGGCGCCTGCCAATGTGGTGTTTGCCCCACTCGTGGTATGAACAGTACCTGTGCCATCAATATGGCTGTTCTTTTGTTGAACCTGTTCACTGGAACCTTCCCCTTGACTAAAAGCAGCACTGCCTGTTACCCCTGCGCCACCCGTGCCATAACTGGCTCCAATATTCATTGAAGCGCTTTGGCTATGTTTTTGTTTGCTTTTCTTGTTTTGCGCACTTTCAAAGGTAATATGCTGTCCTGCTTCCAAGTTGATATTCCCGCTCTGCGGATCATTGCCCAGCGCATAAACAGGATTGGTGCCAGCGATAATATCAGCTCCAACACCATGGATGCTGCCTTTGTGGGCTTTCATATTGACAGAACGCCCAGCTTCTATGCTATTGGTTACAGCAGTAGATGTCTGAGAAGACTTCTCTTCCTTTTCAGTCTTAAAGCCTACGGTAACACTGGTAGAAATATCCACCATCTTGAGAAGGGAATCTTTTGTTGATCCGCTCTTTATCCCATTATAGAGATCTTTGCCTTTGTTATAGAGATCTTTGCCTTTTAGACCAAGAATGATGCCATTGCCGATTTTGTGTTTTGTATCCCCATGACCAAAACGTTTAACTGCATCCTTTACATCTTTTACTGTACCAAGAATACCCACATTGACAGAACCTGTAACACCAGCAAAGAAATTTTCATGGTTTTTTTGTGTCTTAGAGATATCTTGGCTTTCCGAAAGCGTGATATTATTACCGGCATCAATGTTGACATCACGATCCGCCGAAACAATAGCTGCTTGCATATTTACATCATTGTCAGCAGTAATCTGCACATCTCGGCGTGCCGTGATGTGTGATTGTGCGGAAGTGGTTTCCCATTGATCGCCCGTATCTTTGACGCTTGCAACCCCAACACCCAAAGAAACACTACTGCTGCTCTTTCCAAACTGAATGCCAAAACCTGAACGCTTTTCTTCAGAATTTGACTTATGGCTATTATGACCCACAAGCACATTGACATCACGAGCTGCCGAAAGGTTAATATTCTCACCTGCAAAATCAGAGCCCACTATGCTCACATCTTTTTTCTTGGCAATGATGTTGATAGTGCCATACGCATTGAGAGAAGAGCCTTGATGTTCAAAACTCTCTTCATTTTGCACCTTTTCCTCACTCCCATATATCGACACAAAGTCCTCACCTGAGCCCGCGCCAAAACCAGATGCATGTTCTTCTGAGTGGCTGCTATGGTGATCTTGCATGCCATCAATCGTCACATTTTCTGCTGTCACATTGATGTTTTGACCTGAAAGCAGATAAGAAGCAGTAATTGTGGACTCTTTTTCTGCTTGCAAATCAATGTTGCCCGTTGCCTCAAGAACAGAGGAAACTGTTGTGGTGTGCGATTCAGATTTATCGGAAGATTTCTCATGCAAAAAGCTACTTGATGACGATTGGTATTGCTGATCGTAGTGTTCTTGAGCGCCTTTTATGAGAATATTCCCACCAGAGTGAATAGAAATATCTGCTTTTGCTTGATCTGGTGTTTCCTCTTCTTTTCCAGCAAAAAGCATCGATCCAATGATTTTTGTATCGTTGCCAGATTCAAAGGCCATCCCTTCACCCCCTGTTATACTTGAGCCCACAACTTGAGTAGCCTCAACATTATTATGGACTCTCTCACTAAATATTCCATCCTCTTTGTGATCGGATATCTCATAATGTAAGCTATCTTCTGCATTGTTGATCAGGATATCGTTACTGGCTTTCAGCCCCACCTTGCCCTTGGCATCTATATCGGAAGCCGCCATATGGATATCTTTTCCAGAGAGAACAGTGGTCTCTTTTCCAGAACTTAAATGAGAGCCATTGTGTAAAGCAACATGAGATGTTTCACTCCCATTCTGATTATCCATACTATTGCGTGTGGCATCAATCGAAACATTCCTCTCAGCTTGCAAGAGAAGTTTATCCTTTGTTTGAACATCAGAGCCTAAGATATTCAAATCTTTTCCAGAGGCAAGTGTCGTCGAGCCACCAGAGTTGACTTCTGATTTATGATGCATGGTAGCATCACCCTGTTCATCATGGTAATGGGTTTCTGCTGAACCGATCGTCAAGTTGCCTTGTTCTGTAGCCATGGCAAGATCACCTCCGGTAGTGATCCCCACCCCTGAGGCTGTGATATCTTGTTTGGCAATCACCGTTGCATTACCACCAGCAGAAAGTGCCTCGGTGTTTAATACGGTCTCCACGCCGTCAACCGTTGTGCGCCCTGCATCCAAACGAATATTCTTCTCTGCAAGCAAAATAGCATCACCACCCGCCGCAAAATGCCCTCCTTGACTAAAGATATCCCCGCCATGCACATGCAATTGGTGATTTGCCGCAATCCGCCCTGAATTGGTTATTGTGGAATTGCTTGTATTTTGGCTGGTGATATTGATATCATCGCCCATGATCAAAGCCCCAGCAGGAACAAAGGAGGCTCTGTCTTTTTCAGGGATATAAAGCACCGGTGCATAAACATCCATGCCCTTGACCTGTTGGCGTACATAAATCACCATCGGGGCTTCTAGGGACGCCAATTGTTCTTCACTCAAAGCCTCACCAAAGGGGAGATTGTGGGCTTTTGCATATTCTGCCCCGACATCCAGCAAGGTTTTGACTTGTTCAATGGCATCACTTCCAGGAATAAAGGAGCCTTTACCCAAACCTTGACCAACCAGATCACGCATTTGTTTTTCAATCAGCTGCTTTTCGAAATAAGCATCGCCTAAGAAAAAAATCTCCCGATCAGGATTGTAGCCAATTCTGTTCAAATAATAAGCTGAGCCATAAAACTTGCCAACATCAAGGAATTCTGCCCGCGTTTCATAAATAAAATTTTGATTGGGCAGCGTGCCCCCAACACCCCCCGATTGGGGCTTTGGTAAAGGGAGCCCCTCAGAAAGTTCCCCTGCATTATTGAGATCCACTTTTGGTGTAAAGAGAGCGCCAGCCCCGGTTAAACCACTTAAGGACTCCAGTGGATTGCCTTCAACGGTTTTTGCTTCAAAATGCGCATCCCCTGTAATCGAACCTTCCGCTGCCGTGTTATTGAGTTGATCGACCACCAGATTTAAAGTGCCACCCGCTTGGACAAGACCAGGAACACTCTCCAAAGCTTCTGAGCGGATATGACGAAATTTGCCATCGGCTATATCTAAAGAAACATCGCGGCTTCCATCAGCTTTATAGCCATAACAACTGTCTGTATAAGCCTGACAACCCATATAGGTGTTTTTATAAGTTGTTGCACCCAAATTGGTGAGCACATTGGCGTGGATATAGGCATTTCCCCCTGCTTCTATAAAACTATAATGGTTGTCAATGTTATCGGCGTTAATGATGAGATTGCCGTGAGATTGTATCATCCCCTGAATGGTGGGCTTATGCGAAAACCCCTGCGTGACAGTTTCTTCTGTCATATGTGACTGATTATTCCATTGATACCGTCTTATATTACTTTTTGTTTTATCATATTTCCAAGTAAATGCCCTATAAAATGCTCCATCTTCCAAAGTTGCTTTACCGTACGTTTCTTCTTTGTTAGCCCAAAGATTTTTATCAAATACAAATACTTCCCTAGGTATATACTGGTGTGCAATAACTATTGTTCTATCCTCAAAGTGACCCTTTCCCCAAAGGTTGGGACCATCTTGATATAACATCCCATCACTGAGTTGATCAGAACCCTTTGGTCTTTGGAAAGAAATATCGCTATATTCCGTTTTTTCTGTGATGACAGGCGTGCTATCGGCTTCGTTTTTTAGAGTGTTGGTTTGGATATTTAAGTTTCCACCAGCTTGAATAAAGCCTGCTTTGTTAACAAGCGAAAGGCTTTTTCCGCTGCCAGCCGCATTGGTGAAACCCAAATCACCCTCTGCCATTATGGCACCAAAATCATTCAACAAATCCCCATCAACTTGTAAAGCACCATTGCCCTTCACATAAATTAAGCCCGTTTTGTTGTTGGTCACATCCCCCGTCACGCT
>NZ_JBHIRB010000039.1:0-4848 GCF_042196845.1 Bartonella sp. AA9NXGY | reverse complement strand
TGAATAATATAAAAAATTAGCAAAGGGGCTCCTGATAAACCAAGGTAAACGCGGCGGCTTATCTTTTTCTGTAAACCTACAACACACTGATTTATAATGATAATTCACTGTTTTGTATGTTGAATGAGAGTCTCGAATAACGTAAGATTCTCTCATTTCAAGTCTGTTTATATTGAATCAAACAAACCCATTTGCTTGCACGGCATAAGCGGGGCTGGCGTGTGGGTAAAACTGTATAAGAAAGGAATGAAAATGGTTCTTATGAATCGTCTTAACGCAAGGGCTGTCGCAACATTGGGAGCTGGCAAATATAATGATGGTGCCGGCTTGATCCTCCATAAGCGTAAAGATGGTGGTGCTCAATGGCTTTATCGTTATACCATTCACGGTCGGCGCCGTGAAATGGGCTTGGGCGCCTTAAGACATGTCTCTTTAAAAAAAGCCCGTGAATTGGCAAACCAATGGCGTGCTGTTTTACATGAGGGTCGTGACCCCATTAAAGAACGCGATAAACAAAAGCGTGAGGCAATGCGTAATCTTCATTATTTAAAAAACATTGCTTTAGATGCTTTTGAAAGCCGTAAAGCTGAATTAAAAAGAGATGGTAAAGCTTGTGATTGGTTTTTACCATTACGCCTTCATATTCTCCCTAAATTGGGCTGTCTGCCCGTTTCAGAGATTACACAAACAGAGATACGCAATACCCTTGCTCCTATCTGGCATACAAAAGCTGCAACAGCAGAGAAAGCACTAAATCGTCTTAATCTTTGTCTCAAACATGCGGCTGCATTAGGGTTAGATGTTGATTTACAAGCAACAGAAAAAGCACGCGCGCTCTTAGGTAAACAACGTCATAAAACCACTAATAGACCTGCAATGGATTGGAAAGATGTTCCCGCCTTTTATCAGTTACTCTGTAAAACACAAAACATAACACAACTGGCTTTGCGCTTGCTTATCCTGACAGGCGTTCGTACCAACCCTTTGCGTCATATTCGTGAAGATCAGATTGAAGATGATGTATGGACTATTCCTGCTGAGAATATGAAAGGTTTGCGTGACGCTACAACAGAATTTCGCGTACCTCTATCATCTGAAGCGCTAAAAGTGATTAAACAAGCCCGTTGTATTTCCAAAAGTAATTTCATTCTGTCTTTTTCCGGTCGTGCTCCCCTTGCTGAGAATTGTATGGCAAAATATATGAGAGACAATAAACTTGAAGCCTGCCCGCATGGTTTTCGTTCTAGTTTACGCAATTGGCTTGCTGAAACAACCGATGCTCCCTATGAGGTCGCTGAAACTATTCTAAGTCATACAGTTGGCGGCAAAGTAGAGCGTGCCTATCGTCGGACTGACTATTTAGAACAGCGCCGCGTTTATATGGATAAATGGGCGGCTTATGTCACGGGTCAATCTTAAGATATGGGGTGAATAACCCCATTATCTGTGGATAACTTTAGCTCTCTTTTCTCTCATTCTCTCTCAATAAGACTCATAACGTATCACATCAGAAATTGTATGATAAAATATTGTTTTATATAAATAAAACATCTTTCTAAATGAACCAAAATGTGGTTAATAAATAGTTATGATTTGTTACCATTTTTATAGTGAAAGGATTTTAATATGACAGAAAATGATATTCTTTTAACAGACCGTGAAAGTGCAAAATTGCTTCATATGAGTGTCTCAACTTTCCGCCGTCATGTGACCAATGGCTCTCTCCCAAAACCTTTAAAATTTGGTTTTTTGTCCCGTTGGTTACAATCGGATCTTATCAATGTCATCGAGCAAGCAAAACAGCAACGTTATAACGACGCGGCATAAAAAAAACCTTGTCACGTAAGGACGGACAAGGCTTTCTCAAACTCATCACCCTAGAGATAGCACAATCCGTCCTGTGACGCAACGTTATAGGATTTACAATGATGTGTTCTTTTAAGAATGCGCAAGGTATCACACGTGCCTTGCGCGGGGTTTGGCATGGGCGTTATGGAACAGCCCGTTGCCCTGCTCATGATGATAGGCTGCCTAGTTTATCTATTTCTAATGGAAATGATGGGCGTCTTTTACTCTATTGTTATGCTGGCTGCTCTTTTAGAGAGATCATACAAGCGCTTATTAGAATTGGATTGCTTGGAAAACAAGCTTATGATCAGACGCTCTCTTTCTCAAAACAGTTTTGTGCTGATCTCAAACAAGCAAAAAGGAAAGCAGAAAGAGCAAAAGCAATTTGGCAACAAAGCCAACCAATCAAAAATACTTTAGCAGAAACCTATTTACGTATGCGGGATATTACATGTGATTTGCCTACAGATTTACGCTTTTACGACAAATGTCTACACCCCTCTGGGGGTACATTGCCCGCGTTGGTTGCTCTTGTTAAGGGGGCTGGTTCCTTTGCCATTCATAGAACCTTTTTAAAAGACAATGGCTGCAAAACAGATCAGAAACCAGCAAAAGCCATGTTGGGATCTGTAACGGGTGGTGGGGTGCATTTAAGCCAAGCCAATCCAAAACATCTGGTTATTTGTGAAGGCATTGAAACGGGGCTGTCTCTGCTGTCTGGGTTGTTATCAGAGCCCGTTGATTTATGGGCGTCCCTTTCAACCCTATGAAAATGCAAAATAGATATAAAATATCTATTCTAATAGTACCTATTGAAGAAACAGTAAAAATACATTACATTAGAACTACTTTGTAACACATTAAGTGGTCGTAAAATGGCTGAGACAACATTTACCTTTCGCGTCGATGATGTATTAAAAAATGAATTTTCCAAAGCAGCAAAGGCGTGTGATAGATCTGGTGCACAATTATTGCGCGATTATATGCGCGATATCGTAAAAGAACAAAAAGAAAAAAGTGCATACGATTTATGGTTTCGGGAACAAGTTCAATTAGGGATAAACTCTGCTAATGCAGGTGATATAATATCTTCTGAAGAAATCGAAGCAGAAGCAAAGGAATGGCGCCTAAAAACACAAAGTAAACTCGATAGATCAACTTTATGAAGCTAATTTGGACACAAGTAGCACACGTTGACCGCAAAAAGATACGTGAATACATATCACAAGATAATCCTTCCGCTGCCTTAAAGTTTGATCAACTTTTATCTGAAAAAGTAGAAAAACTTGTTAAATTTCCTACCCTTGGTCGTTTAGGACGAATTGTAAATACACGTGAACTTATTGTACATCCAAATTATATCATGATTTATGATATTTCAAATGGCGTTGTGCGTATTTTACGTGTGCTCCATACAAAGAAAAAATTTCCTTAATCAACTGTATTTTTATTTATTTTGTAATTGAAGAAAATTATTTTCTACAATACTGCGCTCCGTATCAGTAAGTAATGATAGATTACTATTTTTATAATATTGCGAATATGATTGCATAATTACTTTGCACACCGCTTAGTTTCTACTCGTAAAAATAATGATGATACTCTTGGTAAATGACGTTTTATCGTCAATGATGTGACCGTTGAAAAGCTTGGGGAACTCTTAAAAGAAAACCCCCGTGGTCTCTTAATGGTGCGTGATGAATTGGCTGGCTTTTTAGCCAATCTAGAAAGAAAGGAATATCAATCAGACCGCGCCTTTTATTTAACAGCTTTTAATGGCGATGATCAATTTACTTATGACCGTATAGAGCGTGGAACCATTTTTATCCCTTATGTCACTTTATCCATGATTGGAGGCATTCAACCTTCACGCATTATTCCGCTCATTCAAGCCATACACCGTGGAATAAACGATGACGGTTTATTGCAACGCTTTCAAATGATTGTCTGGCCCGATGACAATAAAGAGTGGCAATTGGTTGATAAACCGCCCAATCAAGAGGTCTGGCAAAAGTATGAAGGGGTATTTCGCTCTTTTCGTGATAAACGCTTAGGTTCTCCCGAACAACCACTGATCATGCGTTTTTCTGCTGAAGCACAAGTGAAGTTTTATGAATGGTTCGAGCATCTTCATAAAGAGGCAAAAGGAGGTAGTTACTCAGAAAGCTTACAATCGCATCTTTTAAAAATGCCAAAGACCATAGCAAGTCTTGCGTTGATTTTTGAACTTCTTGACACTGGTCGTTTAGAAATTGGACTCTATGCCATCACAACAGCGTTGCGTTGGACAAGTTATCTGTTAAGTCATGCCAAAAGACTTTATGCGGCGGGGGATACATTAACAGCAGAGCGTGCAAAATTAATTGTCGAGCGTTGTGATTGTTTACCCGATGTTTTTATAGCAAGGGATGTTTATAAACGTGATTGGAAATATTTAACAGACAATCAAACCGTTAAGCAAGCTTTAGAGCTTTTATGTCGTTGTAACTATATTCGTGAAATCTCTGGAGAGAATAACTCCCAAGGCGGTCGACCTACCATACGTTATGAATGGCACCCTTTAGTGAAAAGTCATAAGACATCACACTGAGGCAATTTGGAAATCTTATAAAACATTAAACAATATAACAGTGAACCTTTAAAGCACTCCCCATCATTAGTTTTGGGGGGGTATGGGGGTTTTGGGGGGTCTTTTTACCCCCCCCCTTTATATATTTTTTTAGTCAAAAATAAAAGTTATTATATTTCAATAAGTTAATCTTTTAAATAAACAACCTATATTAAACATAACACATAAATACAATTTTTAATATATATCTAAGAGGGTTTTGTAGGTGTTTTGGGGGGGTTAAAAACAGACAAAACCTATCAAAATACTCATTCTGATATTTTAAAGAACGTAGTACATTTATCTTGATGAATACGTGAAATGAATAGCAAATTTCACTACTTTGCTGATCTTATTCCATGTCATGGGCTGTTGATAAGCAGCCTTAAAGA
>NZ_JBHIRB010000038.1:0-5549 GCF_042196845.1 Bartonella sp. AA9NXGY | reverse complement strand
AATCGTTTGTTTCTAAATTTTCAAAATCAATTTCTCTTTTTGATAAAATAATATTTTTATTTTTTTTGTTATTGTTATTGT
The DNA here is from genome assembly GCF_042196845.1 of Bartonella sp. AA9NXGY. Lineage (NCBI taxonomy): Bacteria > Pseudomonadati > Pseudomonadota > Alphaproteobacteria > Hyphomicrobiales > Bartonellaceae > Bartonella > Bartonella sp. AA9NXGY. Next base: position 5,468 of record NZ_JBHIRB010000038.1, on the reverse strand, counting down.
TAATGTTATTGTGCATTTCCAAGCATTGCTCGTGCATTGCGTATGCATTGCTTGTGCATTGCTCATGCATTGCACGTGCATCATCATTACTTTTATCTTTGTTTTTATCCCATCTAGCTTTTGCTGCTTTTGAAGCCTTTTCCGAAGCTTTATCTAAATTCTCATTAGAGTTATTGAGTTCTTCCTCAACATCTAAATTCCACAAGCGACCATCTGCTAAACGAATGAAATATCCTTCTTCAAGCAAAACATTCAGTGCCGCTTCAAACTTCTTCACTGAATAACCAGTGTAATTAGATAAAACTTTAATATTATAAAAAAGAGGTTCACCAGTATGCAACATACGTAACCGTAATCGCATATAGATATTGCCCTCTACAGCAGGCAAATAATCAACAACAATTGCCCACTGGTCTGCAAAAAGCCTCGTCCATGGCAACTTAGTTGACATACTTCACCTCCCTTTCTTTATTATTATTGCAAGTGAAATTATCTAGCTCTTCAGTGACGTTATTGAGTTCTTTTTCAACTTCTGAATTCCACAACCCACCATTGTCTAAACGTATGATGAATCCACCTTCAATCAAGGAATTCAAAGCTGCTTCAAACTCTTCTACTGGATAACCAATCCAACGAGCTAATACCCTTAAGTTGTTTAAAATAGGTTCACCAGTATGGAGCATTAGAAGTCGCAACATGACATAGATACATTTCTCGGTCGGCGACAAACAACCAAGAGTAAGAAGCCATTTGTATGCAAAAAGCCTCGTCCATGGTAATTTAATGGACATACCCCAATTCCCTTTCTTTAACTAAATATAAAATTGCTAAAGCATCTGCTTCGTTGTCATCTTTCGGATTGTGCCCTTTTGCACGCACCGCCTTAATCATCTCTTCTTTCGACGCATTCCCCTTGCCTGTCGTCGCTTTCTTAATCGTACTTACTGGTATCCCCTCATACGGTATCTGATGCTGTTCACACCACGCCGTTAACGTTGCTAACAAACCACCGTAAACATGCGCTGCATCTGTACCTTTATGACGCCTCACCTCTTCAAAATACACCACGTCAATTTGACCTGCTGTCTGCTTTATTTCTGATAGCCATTGTTTAAAACGCAAGTAACGCATTCCACCGCCTTCAAAACGGCGCGATTGAAAATTCACGGTACCACTGAACATGTCACCACTTGCACCACGTATCGCCCACCCTGTTTTGGTACCTAGATCAAAACAAAGAATTGTATTATTCATCACGTTTATGAAGCTCTAAAGCCATATTCTGTACTCCCAATAATAACGGAGTCGCTCCCATATTCTACGGTGCCAAGGTAGAGATGCCATATATCGTTGTGGTGTTAACATAGACAATTCATAAGTCTTATTAGAAACGAACTGAGAGTTTATATGTTCACCACCCCTTATTCTTGTACCACCAAAAACCGCCCCTCCACCACTGATCCAACAATTGCCTTCATGACTTAGGTTATCTTCACTTTCTACCCAGCCCCCTAAATCACCTTTTTTGACATCACCAAAGTCTCTCAATGCACGTATGCGGTAAAGAGTATGATCATCAACTTCAATTGTTTCATCAGTAAGTTCGTATTTTTTTTCGCTACCATCAACCGACGCAATACTACCAATAATATCTTGAGAAATACGTGCATTACCAAATGCATTGGCAAATTCATGAATTGCTGCTGTACCATATACATGCGCCTGATCAAAAACATGAGCATTTCCATAAACCTTAGCTCTGCCGTAAACATGCGCATGATCATAAATTTCTGCATCACCGTAAACGTGTGCATTATCGTAAACCTGAGCATTGTTACCAACACATGCATTTTCATTAACACATGCCTTACCATAAACCTTGGCATTGCCGTAAACTCGTGCATTGCTATAAACATGTGCCTCATCGTAAATCCAACAATTACCCTCATGAGATAAGTTGCCCTCATGCTCTATAAAACCACCTAGATCCCATTGCTCGACATCTCCAAAGTCTTTTAATGCACGAATACGGTGAAGAGTTTTGCCACAAAATTTGATTATTTCATCAGTAAATTCATACTTCTTTTTAAGTATCATATCTTCCACCCCTATCTCCTCACTTACCCTTCTTCTTACTCTTCTTATTCTTATGAAGCGGCGCTTTTACTGCTTCATCACGCTGTTTAAGCTCTTGTGTTAGTCTTTCAACTTCCTCGTCGCGTGATTGAACATCTGCTTTTAGTGCCTGTATCTTTTCACTTTTCCGTTTGAACTCTTCTCGGTACGCATCTATCTTTTGTTTCAGTTCTTTAATTTCCGTATCACGTGATTGAACATCTGCTTCGAGTGTCATTACAACTTCACTTACATTTCTGAACGCCTTTTCATGCTCTTCAGTCTTTTGTTTCAGTTGTTTAATTTCCTCGTCACGTTCTTCAATCTCTTGCTTCAGTTGTTTAATTTCCTTGTCACGTTCTTCAAGATCCGCATCACATTCATCAATTGTCTGCTTGCTTTCCTTTAAATACCTAAACTCATTCTCTTTCATTTTTTTCTTAATATCTTGAACCTGCTCTTTAAGTGCTTTAACTTGATCGCGATAATGCAATGCAATACGAAACATCACTCCGCTTAAGAGCAAAACTGAAACCACTGCTATCCATAAAATTTCATTCGAACTCATTTTGATCTCCTTAATGCTGCAATCTATCGCCCGTCTGATCAACACCGCGACTTTTAGAAATTGAAGAAAAATTCTCTTGATACCAATCGCTAGGACTTATGTAATTATCAGTAACTTCTGCTATTTTTTGTATTATCCTAGGATGCGGAAATCGCTTCTTATTCACATAGCGTGCTATAGATGCTTGTGTAACACCTACCAAAATCGCAAACTCGGCATAAGTAATATTATTCTTTGATAAATACAGTTTTAGTTTAGACATTCCTCTTTTTACCATATTGGTATTATTAAGACAAGCATATTTTACCATATTGGCATTTGAAAGGATATTTTTTTTAATTAGGATAAGAATCATGAATAATTTGAAATTTTTCAGACAAAAAGTAGGTTTAACTTCAAAAGAATTAGCCGAATTGGTAGGGACTAGTCAGCCACAAATTTTTCGTTTAGAAAATGGACAACGAAAATTAACAAAGGAGTGGGCTGTACGTTTGGCGCCACACTTAAAAATTACCCCCAAACAACTGTTGTTTTCAGGAAATAAGCCTAATAGCTTAGATGAACAAATTGAAGATATGTTAGAGCATCTAAGCTACGATAATAAGGTTAAACTTCTTGATCTCCTTTCTTCATTTTATCAAGATAAAAAAGAATAAACTCTCTTTTTTCATCTTCTGTCAATTTATCCCATAGTTCTAATATTTGCGTATTAATTGACCATTTTTCATCCATTTTTTCTACTCTAAAAAAATATAAAATAAAAAAATAACCATTTTGGTATTGACTTTAAATTACCGTTTTGGTATCAAATATCCCATATCTTAGAAAATAACTTTTGCCAATAGGCAGTATGGAGGCATTTGTGAATAAACCAGTGTTTATCAATTCTGATGAAATTCTCTTAGTGATGTGCGAAAATGAAGAACAAAATCTCGCTAAATCTGGTCCTTTATTAGAAGAAAAGGACATTATCAATTTTATCGACCAAACCGATAATGCTGTCCAAATTTTGCGCGTAGAACCAACGACTAATCGTTGCGAAGATATCTCTGAAGATATTGCTGAGTTTTATCTCAAACTACGTGAACAAAAGTGTTTTGATGGCAAAATACCGCATGACTTTATTCTACACAGCACAGCATACGGTTTTTTTTTAGATGATATAAAACAGCGCGAATATGATGATGCAATGTATGGTTCTTACGAAAAACAACACCGTTTGCGTCCTTGTGATGTGCTTTAAAAGCTAAAGGCGTTTTTAAAAGACGCCACCTTTTCAAAAAATTCACCACACAATGCAATGCCGTTCTTTTGCAAGAACGACAAAGGCAGAATCTAACTTAAAGGAGTAAAACCATGGAAAAAAAATACGAACTTACTGATGAAACAATTGAGTTTGATAGAAAAACTCTCCACCGCATTCGTGCTTTAAGGGATTTTGATGATGTTAAAGCAGACGACCTAGGCGGCTATATCGAGAAAGAAGACAATCTAAGTCATGATGGTAATTGCTGGGTAGGTGATGATGCAAAAGTCTATGGTTATGCCAAGGTTTTTGGTGATGCACATGTTTATGGAAACGCTCGTGTAGATGGTCATGCAAGAGTTTATGACAAAGCCAAGGTTTATGGTGATGCTTATATTTATAACATTGCTGATATTTACGAAAATGCATGTGTTTTTGGTAGTGCATCTGTTACCGGAGAAACTAATATTTTTGGTAATGCGCAGATTTTTGAACATGCTCGTGTTTTTGCCAGTGCACAAATCTACGAAAATGCACAAGTTTCCGGTGGTGCATTTATTAGTGGAAAAGCTGAAATTTATGGAAATGCTAAAATCTATGGCAGTCCATTGATTTCCATCAGAGCAAAAGTTGGGGGAAATGCCAAAATCTGTGGTGATGCATTTATTCATGGAAACGCAGAGATCATCAATGATGAAATCATCACAACGGGCATGAGGCAATAAACCATGGAAAAGAAATACGAACTTACTGATGAAACAATCGAAGTTGGGGGCAAAACTCTCCACCGCATTCGCGCATTACGAGACTTTGGAAACGTCGAGAAAGGTGATTTAGGTGGCTATATACAAAAAGAAGACAACCTATCGCATCATGGTAATTGCTGGATTGGGGATTATGCAAAAGTCTATGGTTATGCCAAGGTTTTTGGTGATGCTAAGGTTTACGAAAATGCACAAGTTTACGGTTATGCACATGTTTACAACAATTCTCGTATTTATGGCAAAGCAGAAGTTTGCGATGAACCATGCATTTACGGTGATGCAGAAGTTTACGGTGATGCATATATTTGCGGTGAACCGCACGTTTTTGATAATGCAGAAGTTTATGGCAATGCACAAGTTTACGAAAAGGCATACATTTATGATAGGGCGCGTGTTTACGGCAATGCAGAAGTTTCCGGTGATGCGCATGTTTACGGTCATGCAAAAATTTACGGTGAAGCATGTGTATGTTGGGACGACTGGATTGATGGCGATAAAAGAATCTCAACTAGGTAACAAACCAGATGAAAAAATACGAATTTACTGATGAAAAAATTGTGTTTGATGGAAGAACTCTTCACCGAATTAGAGCATTAAGAGACTTTGGATATGTCAAAAAAGGTGACCTCGGCGGTTTTATAGAAAAAGAGAGCAACTTAAGCCATAAGAGAGACTGTTGGATTTTTGGCAATGCACAAGTTTACGGTGATGCCAAAGTTTATGATGATGCGCGGGTTTATGGGAATGCACGCGTTTATGACAATGCACAAGTTTA
>NZ_JBHIRB010000037.1:0-6427 GCF_042196845.1 Bartonella sp. AA9NXGY | reverse complement strand
ATCTGCTAACTTTTTGTAACAAAAAACTGCAAACAATTCCTTGACCTCCAAACTATCTATACCACTAAATACTAAGGCGGATTTTTACCTAGCAAGCTTTTTGGGGTAGCAAGCCTATGCCTATGATCATTGTAATGATGCAAACCTTTTGCAAACAGTGTTTTAAGAGGGTAAAGCGTTATGTTGATAGCAGAAAGCCTGTAAAGAGAAAATGGCTATGGTATGTAAGAATAGTGCTGTTTTTTATACGGAGCTGTCTTATTATAAAATTAAGTAGGGTAGGGAAAGAACGTATAGGTATGTAATTTACGCGCATAAAGGCTTTGTAGGAATTAGATCTAAACTCAGATTTTCTCTCTTTAGGGAGTTAAGACTTGTATTTTTATCATAATGACTAGCTTCTCCATCATAATATTTCTTCACGAGAGCTTTCCAAAAATAGTACACTAGCTAGTTTGTTCTTAAAAAAATAATCAAGGCAATACTTTTGCACCATCCTCATTCGCCATCCTTAAGGGCGGCTTTTGCATTTACAGAAATTGCCCACTGACTTTAGAAGCGGAGCCTAGAAACGTGGGGAAGAGGAACACCATAGAGCGGTGTGACTACTCATGTTATCATGCTATAGAAATATTTGGTTTTGTAGGGTAGAAGCAGCGGCCACCCCCCTTTAATGCTTTTTAGGCATTAAAATGGCACGAGAAAATGCTGGTAGTCGTGTATGGTTTTTATTATGGCTGATCCATGAGCTCTAAGATATAAATTGAGAGAGAATGGGCGGCATTAAAAGTTAAACGCGCATGGCGAGGCTTGAGATTGATTAGTTCAAAATCCTTTTCTGAGCGGCCATGCGCTGCACTTTTCTTGTTTCTTAAATTCATAGTACCACTAACGATTCTGGATAGACCGGTTGCGATCATTCTTAAGTCATTTTTATCTAGATCTTGATTTTTTAAGTTTTTTTGCTTTATATCATCAGTATGAATCTTAGCCTTCTTAGCAACTTCTTTCCATAAAGCGTACAGCTTATTATGGGCATTTTCTTCATATAGGATAGAATGGTGGTCGAGATAAGCTTTGCAAGAGGCTTCCAACAGATTTGCTGCAAATAGAACTGCCTCCCTTGGATCTTTTTCTATATTTTCTAATGCCCTATTTATTTCGATTTCTACTGCTGAAAGTTCTTTCTCTGCAATAAGTTTTTTTAGCTCTTCCATCGAGAGGAGACCAGCTTTTTGCAATTCTTGTGTGAAGGTTAGCTCATTCTTGATAATATATCCTCCACGCTGATATTCTAATCCATCTTTCTTTAACGTTTCTAAAACTTTACGTTGATCTTCTTTAAGCTGTTGTAGCATTTGATCTTCTGGTATGTCTTGAAATATGAATCCGACTAACTTATGAAACTCGCTGTCCAAAAAATCACCAAGCAGGGGACCAAGGACTTCAAGCGGTTTATTGCATTCTACATTGATTGTATCTAGTCGTTTCTTAATCTTGACTTCATCATCATCACTTCGATACTCATGAGGAGCAGATGGTGTATAAAAAAATAAGGCATCCAAATTCTTTGGCCAATAGTACTTTGGTAATATTTGAGAGAGTATCCTAATTGTTGCAGGAGGGATTTTGTTTTTCTGAGATATTTTTTGCGGAGATGATAATTGCATTTTATGGCTTTATAATATCAAAAAGTGGTATGTTGAGTGGTTTTTAGAGTATGATTTTATTGCCTGACCTTTTATAGAAGGTCGCGCAACAATTTTGTGGCTTATATAAGATTTGTGAAAGATAAATGCCATATTGTGTTTTATTTTTCTCCTTTCATTGTTATAACAGTGAAGGGGGAATAATGTGTGATAATTCGAAAAATATAGAATGAGAACAGAAGTATAATTTTGTATTATCGTAACTGCAATAGCATTCTTTATTGGCAGATTGTTTATTGGAGAGAAGGAAGTAGGCAATGCGCATAATCCCTGAACGGAAGGTTTTGTGACAAGAATTTCAATAATGGCATGTTACTAAATGTTGTGTGTGTTCTTTGCTTGTCAGAAAAAGTAGATGGCGCTCTTTATTTGCATAACCGGTATCGAGTAATGAGTAATGCGGGAGGCTAGTTTAAAATCTCGTTTATTCCGTTAAAGCTTACTGTTTTCTATAAAAAGACTGTTTTCGTGATATCCGCTGTTAATCTCGCGTATTTGGTAGAGATGAAAATATAAACGTTTATCGTGTCTGTAAGGGAGCTTGAAGCAATGAAGTTATGTGTAAAAGAGTTCTGAAAAGCTTCTTTTGTCCGTAAAACTTATAAGGAAAATTTAAAGGCAGGAAAATGTTAGAGAAATCTAAGAGTACGCTGTGAAAATCAAGAAACAGTCTTTTTAGAGATGGTTTGCTGTCTGTCATCGTGCTTCATGATTTTCAATGTTTTTAAAATTTCTTTCTCAATGAGAGAGGGCTTTTTTATTAAAGCGGGGGAGATTTGTTATGACAGTTAACAATGAAATGGAGAGAAGATGCTGCTTTACCAGCTGTTTTTGTCGCTTCAGTTTCATTTGAACCTATTGTGATTATGAAAGCATAGTGATTCAATGACTTTGAAAAGGGGGGAATAACATTATCAAGTTTGCAATACAGTGCGATTTTTTGCATCGCGATGCGTGGCAGAAGATGGTCAGCATTTGGGGGCATTGTGGGTTCTATATTCTATGCTGGTTCTGTAGGGCGTCTGTTAGCGCATTTATGGAACTATTCCGCATTGAAACGCGTGCTTAATTTCGTGGATCTTTGCAAAGGTCTGATCAGAAAATCCCATATTTCAAGAGGTTTTTAGAGGGATCTAAAAGCACAGAGGTATCATAAAATTACAAACACCGTACGTTACTGGAGGTGATCAATTTTAGAGCTTAAGGAGCTTATCGATTTAGTGTTCTTTCATAAAAATGATGAAGGTTGTGTTCAAGGTCTCAGTGTGTTGGTTTCTCGAAAAGTGGTAAATGCTGTATGATTTTATAAGCTATTGCCAATGTTATGGCTAGGGAGTTCAAATAAAGTATATCATAAATCGGAATTCTTCTCTTTACGCGATAAGAGGAGGGCTAGGCAAAACAGTAAAAATGTAGCGATAGAGAATATGAAGAATACGATATATGTTTGGTTTAAGGACAGGGATTCTTCTGTCAGCGAATGGATCAAAAAGCCAGCGAATATACCCCCTAAGGCACCACCTATTTGCTGTAATATGCGTGTGATAACGGCTGTATCTTTGACGTATAAACTGTTGACATATTGGATGGGGGCGGAAAGGCAGACAATGGTGGCGATGCCAAGTCCTATGCCTCTTAGCAAGAATCCAAGTCCATCCATGCTTATATTATAGCCGAAGCATAATAACCCAAAGCTTGATATCACTAAACCAATTCCTATCATGAAAAAGGGAGATTTTTCTTTCCATTTTTGGTAAATAAATTTCCTGCCAATCCACGCACCCACTCCTTGCAGAGCAAGGAGGGCACCGATGATGAGAAGGCTCTTTTCATAGTTTCCTCCCATGGCAACGGCTAGTGGGAAATAAACGAGGAAGCTATAAAAAAGAAATGAAGCAACGAGCCCCATGATCATGAGCAATGTATAGCGCGCATTTTGAAATCCGCTAAAGACGATTAATTTGTTTTTTGCTTTCTGATTAGAAACAATGAATAATATGAGAGATATCACGGCTATAAGCGCTAGGATAAAGAGGGTGTTGTGGTTATTGATATTTCTGGCTTCTGTGAGATAAAAAAACGAAAGAAGGGAGATGGAAAACGCTAAAAAAGCAAATAAGTTAAATTTTGTTTTTGTTGTTTCGTTGCTCTTTAAATGTTTAGCTCCAAGGGTGAGTGCCAATAAAATAAGCGGAATATTGATAAAAAATAACAAACGCCAAGACACATACTGAGCAAGCGAGGCGCCTACCAGCGGACCAAAGGCAGGAGCGAAAACTGTTGGTACGGCTATGGTGCCCATGGCTTGGCGCACTCGTGTCTGTCCAAATTGTAAGGCAATGATGGTTTGGCTAAGGGGCAGCAAAAGACCGGTCCCAAAACCTTGAACGATACGGGCAGATATAATAGTTGGAAAATTATAGCTTAATCCTACCCCCAGTGATCCAAGCATAAAAATGAAGCTTGCAAGAAGCCAAGTGCTTTTGATACCTATTCTTCCTTGCACAAAAGCGGCCATTAGCAGCCCTGGAACGGTGGCGAGAAAATAGGATGTTACAACCCATTGTATATTATTTTCTCCGACTGAAAAATAATGCGCAAGGTTAGGAAGGATGACATTGACAATGCTCCCGTCCAGCAGAGGAAGTATGCTGGAAATAATGACGGTATATATGACATACCTTTCTGTTTTTGTATAGGAATCTCTCTTTTGCATTATTATGCCCCCTGTTGATATTCTTTAAAATATTGTCCCCGCCCCATTCCCAGACTTTTAAAAATTAACATGTGTTTGTGATGGCTGTGGTTTTGATATTGGGATAAATGTGATTGGGAGCGCTGATGGTCCCCTTGTATACAATCCCTCTTCCTCCAAAATAAAACCATCGGTTAAGTTGATCTTAATGAGTTTATCGAGGAGTCTGTTTACTGTCAATTCACTCTGTATGAGAGCAAAAGCAGAACCTACACGAGACGTGCATGCCTGCTCCATTTGCATTTATTATTTAACATGGAAAATGTTAAAATCTTTATAAATCAAATTATTGACTTAAAAATCCAATGTTTGTTTATAGATCATTTTTATGCTTAAATGATTGTTTGGGTGTCAAATGTATTCTCAATAGCTTATAATTTTCTTTTCTTAAATGTGCAGCCTTTTCTGGAAAATGTTCAACAATCTCTTGATTGTTTAATAAAAATTAAAATCGGTTATAAGGAAGGGTTTGTAAATTATAGAGTAGGAAAAAGGTGCATTTTATAAACAACAGGGGAGGGTTGTTTCCATAGCCAAAACATTTTTTCAAGTTGTTATGGTATCTTTTTGAAGTGCTTGATCGATAAAAGTTTGATAATTATCAGAAACAATATATTGGGTATTTTCTCCCAAAGCTTTGAAATGTTCATGACCGCAATGGATTTTTGCTTTTTCCAGAACGCGCAACATGTCTTCGAAAATACTTCTTTTGCTTTCCACAACAAAATACAGTTTTTCTTGCCCATTTTGCTCGAATAATACAGTCCAATCGGGAGTATATGATCCAAGAGATGTATCAATTTTAAACCATTTAGGCAGTTTCGCATAAACTTTAATCTTATCGTTTTTTTCAAATGATTGTGCAAAATTGAACTCAATATCTGAATCATAAATACATGATCATAAGTTGATTTATCAGTTTTTGTCATATTCTTTTATAAAACAATTTGCTTTTATATTTATTAAAATGCATTTTCTATTTTATTTTTTCATATAATTAGCCAATGAAGTTTTTGCTCTAATATCGCAATTTGTAAAAGACTATTTTGGTCATTCAATATGAAACTTTTTATGTCGGTTTCTTGTATTGAAAGCAATGGTACGATTTTTGATATCTGTATAAAATATTTACAAAAAAAAATTTAATAACGCATGATTATAGAATTTTGTTCTTTGTTTGAAGCATGTACAGTTAAACCATTGTTTATTCATAGATTTTATGTTCATTATTTATTTGATACATTTAATCTAGAATGTAAATTTTGTTCGTATCCTCAAATTAAAATACTGGTATTGAAGTGGTGAGAGTGTTGCTTTGTTGAGAATAGATAATTTGGTAGGTTGGTATTCCCTTTGTATCAGAGAATTCAACTTATTCTCTCATATTGTGTGTGGATGAAATGTTAACCGCATAATGCTCCCTCTTACATGAGATGTAAGATTGATATGTTTTCCACATTGAGAAAAGTTGTTGATCGTAGAGAAATATTTTTTTGCGAAATTCGTTTGGCTTAAATGGAAAAAATAGAGCAAGAGTCGCATATTTGTTATGCTGTAATGGCATATATATATAATCGATGGAGTCAACACTTCATTTAAGAAGTTTTTTAAAGGAAAAACATAAAAAAATAGAATTATTGAAAAAAATCTTTTATTTTGCAGCTTGTTTCTCACGATTATAAAAGCTTCACGTGGATTTTGAAAATTCTTGTTGTGTTGAAAAGCATACAAAAATCAAGAAAATTTTGCAAAAAAGCTGCACTATGCGTGCAGCTTTTTATGTATTTGCTTTAAAGGTAGACAGGTAGACGTTTTAAAACATGAAAGTGTCCTTACGGCTTCTATAACCATAATAGCCAAAAATACTGGAAATAATGGCGCCTATGAGACTTCCTAAAAAGCCCCACCACCCCATATTGGAGGCTGTTTTTGTGGCTTTAGTTGCAGTGTTTTTTGCTCCCTT
>NZ_JBHIRB010000036.1:0-6462 GCF_042196845.1 Bartonella sp. AA9NXGY | reverse complement strand
CCTGATACTATAGAGCCAGCTGCAAGTGATGTAAGCTTGCTGTTCTCTTTATTGTCCCCATGCGTCGCTACAAACGCACCTTTAGTCTTGCCCCATAACAATGCATCGCCTTGAACTGCTTGCGTAATATTACTTAGTTTTTCATCAAACTTTTTGACCTCATTAGACAGATGAGTGTTCACATTCTTGACACTCGTATCAAGACCCGCAAAGGCGCTACCAACATCGTTATGTGAATTAGTCGTTACTGTACCATCGTCAGAAACATTAGAGATTTTATAAGTCGGAACTGTAAAAACACCCTCTTTAAAGGATGCTTCTCCACCAAGAAACTTAGCTAAATCCTGAGAAATTGTATTGATCTGACTACCATTAATCGCATCATATGAACTCTCACCAATGACACCATCTTTGACATTATGAAGTGCAACTGGTCCTGCATCCTTACCTTTACCTAAAGTCACACTGCTATAGTCAACTATTCCGTCTTCTTTTTTATCGTAGAGAACCACTGCTGAATCATCAGACTGAAGGCTGCTGGAAAGATCCTTCAGACTTGCATCAAGCTGCGCTTTATTGACTGCCTCGTCCCCATTTTGCGCTGCCTTAACACCAGAAAGAATTCGAGCATCACCATCTCGATTTAAAATATTGATTTTATTGCCGCCTCTTTCCGCACCAATAGTAATAAGACCCATCCTATCCTGCTTAACAAGGCTATCACCTTTCACATTGGCAATCTCATTATTAATCTCTTTGCTGATCTCATTTCTAATATTTGTGAAAGAATTACCAACTCCAGCCAAAGCATCCGCCACATTGCCATAGTCTATCTCTTCAGAGTTACCATCATCCTTAACTGTCTTAACCTTAAAACTTGGAGCTTTCCATTTGCCCTCTTTATCATAACCTGCACCTCCACCAAAATAGGTTGCAAGTTGTTCGTTCAGCGAATAAAGCTGTCCACCCGTGACAGCATCCGTTGAATCTTTAGAAACATCACCATCTAAAAGAAACGTAATTTTGCTGTTATCTTGAGTGGCTACAGCTCTGCCTTTTTCTTCTTTGCTCTTTTCATGACGTGCTACAAAGGCATTAGCTTCCTTGCTCCATAACAAAGCATCACCTTTAACTTGCTGAGTAATATTCGTTATGTTTGTAGTAAGTTCGCTAAACTTATTTGTCACATTATCATTAATATTCTTGATATTTCTATCAAGCTGGCTTTTGTTAACAGCGTCATTATTGTTCTTTGCTTCCCCAACACCAGAAATTATCCGATCCGCACCGCTTTCATTTGCAATATTGATTTCTGCGCCACCTACTTTTGCACCAATAGTGAGACGATGCGTTGTCTTATCTTGCTGAACAAAGCTCTCGCTTTCCACTTTGGTAATCACATTATTAACCTGTTCAGTCAATTTATTCTGAACAGTCGTGAGAGCCGTATTAACACCCTCAAACGCATCAGCTACATTCTGATAAGTCTCACTTTTTTCCTCTCCATCAGTATCGAAAGTTTTAATCTTAAAAGTAGGACCTTCTGAGTTTCCATTTCCAAAGTCAGCACCGCCACCAAGATAATTAGCTAAATGGGTACCCACTATATACAGCTGTCCACCATTCACGGCTTCTTCTGAGCTTTGTGTTAAATCACCTGGTGCAAGATTTTTAATTTTACCTGAACTTCTGTCTTTCCCCTCTCCGTGCATAGCACTAAAGGCTTTATCAGTTTTGCTCCACAATAAGGCATCGCCTTGAAATTCTTTATTAATATCGTTTAATTTGTCATTAAAATTATTAACAACAGTATTCAGATGTTTGTTTACATTTATGAAGTTCGTATCAATTCCTGCAAAAGCAGAGCCTACATCGCGATAGTCTTTTGAACCATCTTCTTTACCATCAGCTGTGAAGGTTTTAAGCTTGAATGTAGGGGCTGTCCAAGCGCCATCTTTATAACTAGCACCACCACCAAAATATTTGACTACATTCTCAGATGCTGTTTTGAGATCACTTGTTACAGTTGTAACATTTTGATTTGTAGTAAACAACTGAGAACCAATGACTGCTTCATCTGAATTTGCACTGAGAGCGCCACCTAATAGACCGGAAATTTTCCTTGCCCCATTATCTTTATTCAGAATGCTGATTTCAGTACCACCAGTTCCTTTCCCAATGGTGATAACACCTGATCCCTCAGCACGGAAACTGCGACTTAACGCCATCCCTTCTTCTTGCTTAACAAGAATACTGTCTCTCACATCAGCAATTTCATTATTTGTTGCAAAAAGTTGTGAACCATTTACCGCTTCTGTCGATCCTACTGAGAGCGCCCCATCTTTAACGCCTTTTAGCTCTTTATTGCCAGCATCAATACCACCAGTTGTTATTTTCGGACCACCTGTAATAACTAAGCCTGTTGCGTCTAAGGTATTTGTACCTGCCTTTATGCTCTCTAGTGTGATGTCCTTTGCTAAATCAAATTTTACCTTATTGTCCTCTTTGCCTTTTGTAATATTTAAGTTGCTACTTCCAGCTGCCAAATCCATTGGGTTGGTTGAATCAACACTTGTCGTATCTGCACCATCAACAGAGAGATCCCAACTTGAAGTTATAGAGTTTTTTAGAGCTTTTAACTGCGCAACATTCACGGCATCAGTCTCGTCCGTGCCAGATGCAACGCCAGAAAGAATTCTGGTCTTATTATCTTTATTGGCAATCGTGATTTTATCGCCATCTGTATCCTTACCAATGGTGATATATTTCGTCTGCGCATCTTGTTTAATAAAACTACTGGCTGCTACTTGTTCTTTTATTTCCTTCAGTTGTCCAAAATTCACCGCATCGGTGCTTTCAGTACCCGTTGCCACTCCAGTTATCTTGTTACCTCCAGCATCAATACCTCCGGTGGTTATTTTCGGACCATTGGCAATCACTAAGCCTGTTGCATCTAGGGTATTGCTTCCTGCAGTTACTTTATTGACTGCAATATCCTTGGCTAGATCAAATTTTATATTATTGTCATCTTTGCCTTTGCTAATTTGAAGATTTTCACTTGCCGCTGATAAATCGATCTTGCTCTCTATACCGATAGTTGTAGCATCTGCACCACCAACAGACAGCTGCCAACCTTTATCTACGTAATTTTGTAATGACTTTATCTGCGCAACATTTACTGCATCAGTCAGTTCAGAACCAGCTGCTACCCCTATAATTTGTCGCGTTCCCTTCTCGCTGAGATTACCAACACTCACGGCACCATAAACACTCTTCCATTGAATGTCAGTACCTGTTGCATTCGCTTTCTTATTAGGAGAATAGCCAAAAACACCTCTAGCCCTATCGGCGACAGAATTGTAACCTAGCGCAACACCGCCCGATTCTTTCACTTCTGCCCATGCACCAACAATGGTGGCAGCAGAAGCGTAGTCTTTCGTGCTGTTGCCAACAATAGTAACACCTTCAAACAGATTACTTTGTGAATATGTCTGTATGCCGTTACCAATAGCAATAATATTAATGGCATTCGCATTCTGATTGTTTCCTATTTTTATATCATCATTAGCTGCATACGTACTCACCCTCCTTGCTAAACTATTAACGCCAGACAGCAAAATATCATCACTATTATCGTCCTCAACAGGCAGCATCCACCCTTTTTTAACAAATGTTTTTGGCAATTTTCGCACGGCAATATTATCCGCACTCATGCTTTTATCGTTAACCGCTATTCTTGTAAGCTGTGGCGCTTTCTTATCATCAACATTTCCAACTCGCGCAGAACGGCTACCTTCTGTCAAAACATTTATTATGGAACTCTTATCGCTCTTACCAAAAAGGGTTTTGGTTAAAAAATTTGCATAATCTTCAGAAGCATTCAAACCAGCAACAGAGAGAAGGCTTTGTGGATAAGACACACCGGCATTTTTTACACCTTCAAGAAATGTGTTTCTAAAATCAGGATTTGCTGAAAAAACAGGCGTAACATTCGATAAGAATGTAGCCGCTATAGCCAACGAAAGAACTTTAACAAAAGAAAAACGAGAACGTTTTAATTCACTCGCTGCTTGTGGGGCATATAATTTTTTCATAACAAACTCTCCAATGAAAAAACTTAAAAACACCTCCAAAACATAAAAAAGACACATTTTAGCATTATTGATCTCTTTGGAATTCAGAGTAGACGATTATTGCTTAGAGTGTGAACATTTTGAGTCTTTTGTTTTGTTTGCGCTCTCTGTATTGAGACCTAAATGTTTGTCTTTTTGATTATGTTTTGTGGACATAAAGATGACACATTTAGAGTCTAAGTTTTTTAGTGTGCTTTTTTTCTAACTAAAAAGGGGTCTTTATATTTAATATTACATTTTACTTGGTAGTGGTTACTATAAAATCCTTTGTACTAGGTTTTAGTATGTATTTTCCTAATTATAGACTTTATTTTTATTAGAAAGCATGGTTTTGTTAATAATAAGTAAAGTAAAAAGAAATTGTAATATGTCCGGAATATAATTTTCCTTGGATAACTGGCTTTTTAGTTGGATTTTTTCTTTTTAATATATCATATAATGATATATGCGCGGTCCCGTGGTGTACCTTTTATCTTTACGCACTACTTTTCCCCCTTTGAATTATTTTATCAAAATGAGTCTTACTAATATACATTCCCATACAGCTATAGGCTGTTCAAGAAAATAGCAACATAAAAATATAACTTTTTAGCAATATGGATTCTACTGTGATCTTTTTTCAACAAAATATAGAAAATCTTCTATAAAACCTCACAGTTTATAGCCTCATCAAATATTATGCTTATCTCTAGATAAATACTGTGCGTCTGTAAAAAAAACATCCACCCTTATTTCAATAAATAAGGGTGGATGTTTTGTTCTATTTTCGTTGTTCGTATTATTTTATTTTCAGAGTAATTGCACCACCTATGCCCCAATGACCACCAGCACTCGTGGCAGAGAGATTAGAGCGGATTTTTCCGTTTTCAGATGTATAACCAGCACCAAGAGCAAATGCGGATTGTCCACGCCATGTGCCGCTACCAAATGAGACACTCAAAGATCCCGGCTCGTCAAAGTAACGTAGGTTGGATACTGCTAGACCAACGGCGGCTGCTTGCCTTGCCTCTTTCCGTACGCTCTTAATATCATAACTTAAAATATTAAACTTCATATCTGTATATCGGTCAGACCGATCAACAGCATCATCAATGGCATTAATAACAATATTATCCACCCGACTATCCGTATATTTTTTTGCATCATCGAGAACAATTTTCATCTGTTGCTGAGTGTAATCATGTAGTTGACCACCATTCACCGCTTCTTTCGAACCTTGTTCAATGCGACCATTGGCAACATTATCAATCATAACAGGTTCACTTTCGTTGCCACCTTTTAGAGTGATCTTATTGGTTTTTTTACCATCAGCATCTTTATCATAGTTAACTGCACCATCAGAAAGATTATTAACCGTGTTCTCAATATTATCAACTCTGTCTTCAATATTGAAAACCGTTTCACCAATATTCGTAACCGTAGTGGAAATATTGTCGACTCTGTTTTCAATATGCTTAATATCTTTTTCAACGCCAGTGATACGTTCGTTGGTTTCCCAAAGCTGTCCACCATTGACTGCATCTTTTGAACCTTCTGCAATTTTACCATCTGCTACATTGATAATCTTACTTGGTTGACCATCATGGCTAGCGTCATAAGCTTTTTTCTGCTCATTCCAATTTAAACCATTGGACGAGACATTGTTTTCAACACTTTGAATACGGTCGTTTATCTTAGACATACTCTCACTTACGCCGTCAAAAGCACTGGCAACGTTATGATAATCCTTCTTTTCACCAGAGCTCCCGTCAGCCTTGAATTGTGCTATCTTGAAAGTAGGAGCAGTCCATTCTCCATTATTATAGCCAGCGCCACCACCAAAATATGCAGCAAGCTGATTACTCATCAAATAAAGTTGCGAACCATTTATAGCATCGGTTGAATCTTCAGAAATATCTCCATTAGCAAGAAACTTAATTTTGCTATTTTCTTTGTCTGCTCCATGCTGTGCTACAAATGCCTGCTCATCATTGCTCCACAACAAAGCATCCCCTTTGACTTCTTGTGTAATATCATTGATTTTTTGTGTAAAATTATTGACCACATTCGTGAGATGACTATTCACACTCTTCACATTTGCATCGAGACCACTCAAAGCTGAGCCAACATCATGATAATTGGCTTTTGCCACCTGACCATCTTCAACAATAACAGATAAACTATAGTTTGGTCCTTTAAAAGCACCATTTTCGAACGAGGCACCACCACCAAAATAATTTGCTATATCTCCAGATATTTTATTAATTTGGTTCCCATTGATCGCATCATGCGAATCTTCAGCAATTTTCCCATCTTTAACATTATGGAGGGAAACGGGTGCTGTAGTCTT
>NZ_JBHIRB010000035.1:0-6978 GCF_042196845.1 Bartonella sp. AA9NXGY | reverse complement strand
TTGTGTCAGTAAATTAAACTGACAAAATAGACTATTTTAGTGACTCATAAAACCTATCAAAATACTCATTATGATATCTTAAAAGCACATATCAAATTTGTCTTTTTTCCATAAAATAAACAGAAAATTTCACTACTTTGCTGATCTTATTCCATGTCATGGGCTGTGGATAAGTACCTTTAAAAACCCTTTTGAAAAAAATTTATCCGTTTTTTCGCATTTTTCTGCATTTTTTTCACCATTTACTCAAAATGGATTTAATAAGCTTCGTTTTGATTCCTTTGAAGAGAATTAATCAATAGAATATATTGTCATGGAGTTTATTCTTTATGCTTCGCCCTCATCATTATGATCATGAACATGTCTCTTTACGCTCTCTCTTGGAATATTATCGTCAACAAGCAAAATCACCCCGTGAATTGGGAACGCTGTTTGAAAACCTTGTCATGGCTTATCTTATGCATGACCCTCTCCATTTTGGACGATATGAAACGGTTGAGAGCTATTATGAATGGGCTAAAGAGCGTGAAGGTTGGAATAAAAATGATATCGGCATTGATCTGATGGCAAAGCTTCGTCATCAAGAGGGATATGTGGCTATTCAATGTAAGTTTTATAAAGCTGACCATCAGATCAGTAAAAAAGATATTGATAGTTTTATTGCTGCCTCGGGCAAAAAGATCTTCACCCGTCGTATTCTGGTTGATAGCACCGAAACAGATTGGAGTGATAATGTTGAACTGACTTGTGAGGGGCAAGAAATCCGCCCTCAACGCATAAACCTTTTTGATTTAGAAAACAGTCAAACCGATTGGGGGGCTTATAAAGAACAAGGACAAGCTGTTCTTAAAGAGAAATCAAAGAAAAAGCTTTTAGATCATCAGAAAGAAGCCCTTGAGAAAGTCTGTGAAGGTTTAAAAGAAGCAGACCGTGGCAAGCTGATTATGGCATGTGGTACGGGCAAGACTTTTACAAGTCTTAAGATAGCAGAAACCATAGCAGGTCAAGGCAAGCGCGTATTGTTTCTAGTGCCCTCTCTTGCTCTTATCTCTCAAACAATTCGTGAATGGACAGAAGATACAGAAGTGCCTTTGCGTTCCTTTGCCGTGTGTTCCGATACACAAGTGGGTAAGCGTCGTAAGAATAATAAAAATGATGCTCTTGAATTTGATAGCTCTGATCTTGCCTTGCCTGCTACCACGGATGCAAAAGAACTGGCTAGCAAAGCGGGTAAGGTTTCACATGATCTGATGACCGTGGTGTTTTCAACTTATCATTCCATCCAAGTGATTTCGGATGCACAAAAAAAGTATGATTTACCCGAATTTGATCTGATCATTTGCGATGAAGCACACCGTACCACTGGGGCTTCATTGGGAACTGAAGACAATGAATCTGAATTTATCAAGGTTCATGATAACAGCATCATTCGAGGCAAAAAACGTCTGTATATGACAGCAACGCCTAAGATCTTTACCGATGATGCCAAAAAGCAAGCCAATGAGATCAATGCCGTTCTAGCCTCTATGGATGATAAAGAGCTCTATGGAAAAGAGCTTTATACTTATACATTCTCAAAAGCCGTTCAGAATGAACTTTTAGCACCTTATAAGATTATTGTTTTGGGTATTAATGAAGAGGAAGTTGCTGAATCTATTCAGCATTTGATGACCGATGAGAATTATGAACTTATTCTTGATGATAAAACCAAGATCATAGGCTGTTATCAAGCCCTTACCAAAATGGATCTGAAACTTGATCTTGAAGATGACCCCAAGCCCATGCGTAGAGCTTTAGCTTTTTGCAAAGATATTGAGACTTCTAAACGCATATGCAAGAGATTCAAAAAAGAAAAAGTGCAAGAATCTTTGCGCGCTCTTCATAAGAACTATAAAGATACTCCTCCTCTTAACTGTACCCTTGCCCATATTGATGGAACCTTTAGTGCTAAAGAGCGTACAAAACAACTTGAATGGTTAAAGGAAGATGCGGGGGAAAATACCTGCCGTGTACTTACCAATGTACGCTGTCTTTCTGAAGGTGTTGATGTTCCTGCTCTTGATGCCGTTCTATTTTTACACCCGCGAAAAAGTCAAATTGAGATTATTCAAGCAATAGGACGTGTAATGCGTCGAGCAGAGGGTAAAAAAAGAGGCTATATCATTCTACCCGTTGGGATACCCGCTGACATTCCGCCGGAAATAGCCTTAGAAAACAACCAAAAGTATAATGTCATCTGGCAAGTTCTCAATGCTTTACGTGCTCATGATGATAACTTTAATAAAATAATTCACCATATGCACAAAAAACAAGACGTAAGCGATGCTCTTGAAATTGTTGCTGCTTCTCAAGAACTTGCGTTAGAAGATACGACCACGGTTATTGATGATTTACCTATACGCTCAAAATTAGAGTATTCAGGACTTAATATTGGGTTAGCAACTTATGAATCCTCTCACACATGTGAAGAACAAGGAGAACTCCCCCTTTTTTCTAAATGTAAAGATGTCATTAAAACTGCTATTGTTAATAGATTTTACGACCCTAGCTATTGGAAAAAATGGGCAATAAATGTTGGTGATCTTGCTCAAACTCATATCACACGCTTAACTGAGGTTTTGACGAAATCAGAAACTGAAACACGGCAGGTGTTTAATGATTTTATGACCGAATTACGTAGTAATTTAAATACAACTATCTCCGAACAAAATGCGATTGAAATGCTTGCGCAACATCTTGTGACGCGTCCAGTCTTTAATGCTTTATTTGAGGGGCATCAGTTTGTTCAAGAAAATCCCGTATCTTGCGCTTTACAACGTGTACTCAATGCCCTTGATAAAGTTACTCCTAAAGAAGAATCTCAAGATCTCAAAAATATTTCTAAGAGTGTACAATTTTACACGCGTGGAATTACCACTCTTGAAGCACAACAAAGTTTAATTGTAGAGCTTTACAATGAATTTTTCCGTTATGCTTTTCCGCGTACAGTAGAAAAATTAGGCATTGTTTATACTCCCATTGAGGTTGTTGATTTTATCATTCATTCTGTTGATGATGTGTTGCGTCATGAATTTGGAAAAAGTCTAGGATCACGTGGTGTTTCTATTCTTGACCCTTTTACGGGTACTGGGACCTTTATCACACGGCTATTACAATCCAATCTCATCAAACCAGAGGATATGGAATATAAATACCGTTATGATATCCACGCAAATGAGATTGTCTTGCTAGCCTATTACATAGCAGCCATTAATATCGAAGCAACCTATCATGGTCTTATGAAAGGAAATTATATCCCTTTCAAGCATATTGGTTTGACTGATACGTTTCAGACGCTAAAAAAGCAAGATCTAATACAACGTCTATTAAAGGAAAACAGTGAATATTTAGAACTTCAGAAAAATCTCAATATTGAAGTTATTTTTGGCAATCCTCCTTATTCAACTGGTCAAAAAAGTGCTAATGATAATGCAAAGAATACGCCTTATCCGATATTAAATAACCGTATTGGTGAAACTTACGCCGCTCAATCTAAAGCAAGCCTTATGCGAAATCTTTATGATAGTTATATTCGTGCCATTCGCTGGGCAAGTGACCGTATAAAAGATTGTGGTGTGATTGGTTTTGTTACAAATGCAAGTTTTATAGATACAAAATCTATGGATGGTTTACGCAAGTGTCTAGTTGAGGAATTTAGCAGCCTTTATATTTTCCATTTACGGGGTAACCAACGAACTTCTGGAGAACTTTCTCGCAAAGAAGGTGGTAAAATTTTTGGTTCTGGATCTCGAGCCCCTATAGCGATTTCCATTCTCGTAAAAAATCCAAATGCACAACAGCGTGGTAAGATATATTTTCGTGATATTGGAGACTATCTCACGAGGCAAGAAAAGCTTACAATGATTGAATCCCTTGGAAGCATTAATGGTATTACACGAAGTAAACAAGGTTGGCAAATAATTACACCGGATAAGCATGGGGATTGGATAAAGCAACGTGATGACAGTTTTAAAAAATTTTTAGCTATAGGTGTTAAAAAAGGACATGATAAAAAGCTCTTTAAAATTTATTCCTGTGGTCTAAAAACAAACCGTGATGCTTGGGCATATAACTCAAGCTATAAGATTTTAGAAAATAATATGCATAATATGATTACTTTCTATAATAGCGAAGTAGAACGTTTTAATGATGCCTATCCACATGCTGATCATAAAATACGTGCAAATGCTGTAAACAATTTCATCAATGCAGATGAGAGCAAGATTAGCTGGAGCCATAATGTTAAACAAGAATTGGTAAGAGGAAAAATTCTTAAATTCGAAGATGCATGCCTCATGCAAAGTTTATATCGCCCTTTTACACGACAGTGGCTTTATTATAATCGTACTTTCAATGAGAGAGTTTACCAAACGCCGCGTATATTCCCAATGGAGAAAGCGGTTGAAAATAAAATCATACAAGTTACAGGCATAGGAGCAATGGGAGGCTTTTCTGTGCTTATGACTACGGCTCTGCCCGATGTTCAGGTGATAGAAAATGGACAATGCTTTCCACGCTATATTTATGAAGATAGTACGGTCCCAAAAAGTAAAAGAGAGAAACAATCCCATTTATTTACGGATTCTACAGAAGAAAGTAAAACAGTTGGTTTACAGAGGCATGATGCCATTACGGATGAAGGATTAGCACATTTTAAAGCTGCTTATCCTAATGAAAAAATTACTAAGGATGATCTATTCTATTATGTTTACGGTCTACTTCATTCGGAAGATTATCGCTCTCGTTATGCTGATAACCTCTCTAAAGAACTGCCTCGTATCCCGTGTGTAAAGAGTGCTGATGACTTTTGGAAGTTTGTAACAGCAGGGCGTGAACTCGGTCATTTGCACGTGAATTATGAAACTGTAGAGCCTTATCCAGTGACCTTTAAAAAGGGTAATCCAAAAGTTACAGAGAGCTCTAATCCCGAAAAATTCTATTACGTGACTGAAATGAAATTTTCTGGGAATAGTAAGGAAAAGGATAAATAGACTGTTTTTTATAATAGCAATATCATCATGACAGATATTCCTCTTGAAGCTTATGAGTATATCGTTAATGGTAAACCCGCTCTTGAATGGGTTATGGAGCGTCAATGTGTAAAGACTGATAAAAAGAGTGGTATTGTGAATGATGCCAATCGCTATGCTGTTGAAACCGTTGGCAACCCTGCTTACCCTCTAGAGTTATTTCAGAGGGTTATTACCGTAAGTTTAGAGACAATGAAAATCGTTAAGAACCTACCAAAACTAGAAATTAAAGAAATTGAATAGACTTGGCTTGCTAAACTCACAAGGGGTATAGAGTCTTATAACCATAATCTATACCTCTCTTGTTAAGTTGATTAGATACAATCTTTAAAAAGAGTGCTTATATGCGTTATTCTAAAAAGAAATCATTTGCACTTTTAGATACTCTTATTTGGATTGCTTTAAGACTTTTAAGAAACCCACTCTTAAATAGAATTAGATTTTTTTACATTGCCTTTAAAAGATTATACCGTAATCTAAAATGATAGCTTTATTAACATCGACCTTGTGGCTAAAATTCGTGATTATGCTGCTATTTTCCTAACTCTACTTTGGGACTATAAGCCCCTCTTTGGCTAGTTTTTCAACAGTTGTTTCAGCAACGCTTACTATGAGATTAGAAAATGATGCAAAAGCATTTCCATCGCTATAGCCTTTTGCTAGCCATATGGTTTCTTTGTTTTTTGTATGGTGAATAAGATAAACACTAACACTTATGGCGGGCTTACTAATATTATATCCACCGGTCACATAACCTGGTGTCGTCTCAGTTTTTATGGTAGCAAAGTTTCCAAATCCCGAAATAGTACTTGTAGAGGTTCCCGGATGATATGTTGGCGGGATATACGTCTGTGATATAGCACGATTATCAACGCTAACTATTAGGAGTGCATCTGCGCCTTTATTTGTTATAATTTCCTCTTTCTCGTTATAGGAATAATTACGAGTTAGAGGGAAAAGTTCTAATCCTCTCAATATCTGTACATTGTATTTAACGAGGGATTTCTCAAAGGTGTCTTCAAGTTCTTTTTGCTCAGAAATAGACATGCCAACACCTCCTATGACCACCTTTTTCGTTTGAAATCGTCCCTTGTAGTTTGGATCAACAATTCCGTTCAAATGTGTTATAGGACCACAAGCTGTGAGTATTAACAAACAAAGTAAAATAAAAAACTTCATCATCATAAACCTTTGATTAATGCAAAAGTCTAATAATGTATTTATAATTCAAATTAAAGATACGATTTGAACTTTTAAATAATTTTTTTAGATTGTTTTGCAAAATTTAAGAAATCCACTCTTAAAGTGAATTAGATTTTTTTACATTGCCTTTAAGAGATTATACCGTAATCTAAAATGAGTGCTTTATTGTTATCAAAAGCTTTGTTTAAAGAGAGTTATGTATATTCATTTTGCTTATAGGTTTTGAAGGTGTAAAAACCGTCACCCCCCTCAAAACGTATATTATTAGTTGAATTTATAGGTTGTGTTATCAATATGAGTTGTTTTTTTAAGATCTGTAAAATCTTAACCTATTGAAAAATAACGTTTTTACTTTTTATCGTTTTTTTATCTAAAAGGGGCAACCCTCAAAACTCAAAACCCCTTCAAAACTCATAACTATAATGATCTTGATAGCATTTCATATGAGTTACAAGCTATCTTTTGAAAGGCTTTACAGGATCATACGCTTTTCATAAGACATGTTTTAATCACTCACTAAAATAATCTATTTTGTCAGTTCAATTTACTGACACATAACTGACAAATATATATTGTTAGTTGAATTTATGGGTTACTATTTAAAAGGTTGTATCATTAAAATAATAACATATTGAAATATATTGATTTTAATTTTCTCTCATTTAAAAAAAATAATGGTGGTTTAACATTGCAATTTGAAAATAAA
>NZ_JBHIRB010000034.1:0-7164 GCF_042196845.1 Bartonella sp. AA9NXGY | reverse complement strand
TCATACTTAGCTTTACCACCTAAAGACTTCGCAACACCGCTCCCTAGTGCATATAGCTGGTTACCCGCTACAGCATCCGTTGACGTTCTACTAATGTCGCCATTTTTAAGAGACGTTATCTTGCTGCTCTCTTTACTGTCCCCATGCGTTGCTACAAACGCACCTTTGGACTTATCCCACAACAAGGCGTCAGCCTGAGCAGTGGTAATTTCATTGGTAATTTCTTTATGTAAATCCGTGAAAGAAGTTCCTACACCGGCAAACGCTGAAGCCACATCTGTATAGCTCTCCTCACTCTCAGTTCCATCAGATTTTACTGTTTTAACCGTGAACTTAGGTTTGCTCCATTTGCCATCCTCATACTTAGCTCCTCCACCTAAAGATTGTGCAACTTTATCACCTAGAGCATGAAGCTGATTACCCGTTACAGCATCCGTTGACGTTCTACTAATGTCTCCATTTTTAAGAGACGTAATCTTGCTACTTGTATTCTCTTCACCATGCGTCGCTACAAAGGCATTCGCCGTTTGGCTCCAGATTAAAGAATCACTCTTTTCACCAGCAATTTCTTTGCTAATCTCATTTTTAATATTCGTGATAGAATCACCAACACCGGCAAAGGCAGACGCGACACTGTCATAAGTCGAATCAGTAACATCACCATCAGGATTAAATCGCTTAACCTTGAATGTAGGAGCATTCCACGTGCCATTCTCATACTTAGCATTACCACCTAAAGATTTTGCAACCCCAGTGCCTAACGTATAAAGCTGGGAACCATTAACGGCATCGGTTGACGTTTTTGAGAGCTCACCAGGAGAAACATCCAAAAGACGCCGTGTCTCACCTTTACTATTCCGAATAGTTATTTGAGTTAATGGTGAGGTAGGAGCAACAGTTACCATACTTGCATCATCCGCTCGGGCTAGTTCACGAGATAAGCTTCTTAAAAGAGAAAAGCTACCTGTGTTCTTATGCTGATCATCACTTTGAGATGGATTATCTTGTTTTTCCCCAATAGCATGGGGTTCCTTTATCTCAACAATCTGGTGATTTAAAGCTGCCAAAGCACTATTAGTGCCAGAAAATGCATCCGCAACACTTTTATAACCTTCTACATTCTTATAACCTTCCGTACCTGCAAATGCAGTATCAAAAGCAGCTTTAGTCTGAAACTTAATATTAAGACTTAAGTTCTTGGGAGCATCCTCCCCCTCCACAAATGCAGAGCCACTATCTCTATACAATTTACTGCCAACTACATAGGCTGGCGGTATACCTTTAAGCGCATTTGTACCACCACTAAAGTCGTTTGATATGTTATTTAAAATCTGAGTAGCAGCAGCAACAGGAGAAACATTTGATAAAAATATAATCACTGAAGCCAATGAAAACGCTTTAATAAAAAGCCGTCGATAAAACGAGCAAGAATCTTTACAATCATTCACCACTAGCGCTTTTGGTGTGGTATATAATTTTTTCATAACAAATTCTCCAAATAGGAAAGACATATTTAGAACATTAAAAAGTCATATTTCAGTGTTAGGAGTGATTAACGACGTGATTTTTTTGTTCTTTATAAAGTTTGAGTTTGCCGCAGAGGCGAACAGAAGTAATTAGAAGTCTAGCAAGGTTGCAATTAATCTTGATAAACGATGTGGTTAATGGGTTTTTTATTTTTTCCGCCTTTAAGAAGGGTGCTTTTTTTGCAACAAAACTCCTGGATGAGGGTGAAAAACAGGTATGAAGAAGACATACTTGCACCCTATTGTTAGGTCTGCGGTTTATAATTTTAAAAGTAAAAGAGTTCATTTTATATGATTAAGAAGCTGTAAGGTATTATTAGGGGAAGAGTTTAAGTTGTTGGCTGAATGATTTAGAGTACTTGTTGTGAAATTATTACGCTTTTATCGCAGGGATAAGCGGCATACTCTTAAGCTTTAGAGTAAAATAAGGATGATTGTGTGTGTTGTTCATAATCAACTGCCCCCCCTTGCGAGCATTTTTCTGTTTTTGCCAAAATGAGTCTTACTAAAGAATATTTTGTGATGTTATAGACTATTGAGTGAAATAGCAAGAAGAAAATGAATTTAATTATTTTTACAGAATGAGTCTTTCCGATTTATATAACCGTGAAATATCCTTATAACTTTAAAACTCATAGATTCCATGCACTATAGACTTGTCTAGAGATTCTGTTTCATAGTTTTATTTAAGTGTCCCATTTTGATCAAAATGAGTCTTACTAATAATTGCTGCTGTTGCGTGCCTCATGATTGCTACTGCTATGTACAGAGCAAATAAATAAAATAATAAAATAGGATTTTTAAATTTTTAAACGTATCCCCCAATGGATATTTTCTATCAATGAAATTATAGAACGTACAGTTTTAAAATACTGCGCAATTACGCACTGAGAGTACTACTCTGTATTTGTAAAATTTTTGTTAAAGTGCTTTACTTCTTACTAAAATCAATCTCACTAAGATTATTACTATAAAATACATTGGTATAAGACTTTAATTATTATAAGACTTTATAAATACTACTCTATGGCCTTCTCTGTAAAATATTACTTCTCTATAATATAAAATTTCGCCCCTGTCTAAGAAGACAAGGGCGAAACTTCGCTTAAATTGTAGTTTTTCATATTCTCTGGTGTTATTTTAATTTCAGAGTTATTCCACCACCTACACCCCACTGACCGCCAGCACTGGTTGCTGATAGATTAGAACGAATCTTGCCATCTTCAGATGTATAACCTGCACCAATCGCAAAGGCAGATTGTCCACGCCAAAAACCGCCACCAAATGAAACACTCACAGATCCTGGGTCATCGAAGTAACGTAAGTTAGAGACTGCCAAACCAATCGCTGCTGCTTGCCTTGCCTCTTTGCGCACATTCGTAATATCATAACTTAGTGCGTCAAACTTCATATCGGTATAGGATTTTGCCTCGTTAACACCATTATTGACTTGATCGTCCGTGTACTTTTTCGCACTTTCAAGAGTAATCTTCATCTGCTCCGCGGTATGATCGTATAACTGACCACCATTCACTGCGTCCTTAGAGCCATGTTCAATTTTTCCATCTTTAACATTAGTAATCAAAACAGGCTCACTGTCATCGACACCTTTTAGAGTGATGCTATTGATTTTCTTTCCGCTATCATCGGTATCATAGCTAACCGCAACATTCACCTTGTTTTCAACTTCTGTTACCCTGTCTGTAAAGCTGTCTACCTTTTTTTCAACGCCTGTTACCCTGTTACTCATCTGTGAAAACTGATTGTCAGTCACCTCATAAGTTGACTTTTCTAAAATTTCACTAGGAGCAACAGTTACCGTGGTTGAATTATCCGCCTCATCTATGGCGCTTTCTTCCTCATCTATGGCAAGAGGTAAGCTTCTTAGAAAACGTGCGCTTCTCATAAAAGGAAAGCCTTTTGAAATAACATCCGAAGGATCACCATTTTGTGGTTTACCCTCTGTTTCACCAATACCGTTCATAACCCGCTCATTTAAACCTGCCAAAGCACTATTAACGCCAGCAAATGCATCTGCAACATTAGTATATTTTTTCTCAGTTTCCTTACCATTCTTATCAAAGGCTTTAACTGTGAAAGTCGGAGCACTCCAATTTCCACCTTTATATCCAGAACCACCACCGAAATAAGTAGCAATCTGGTTGTTTATCGAATAGAGCTGAGAACCAGTTATAGCATCAGTCGACGTTTCTGAAATCTCACCAGCAGCAATATCAAAAAGACGCCGGCTTTCACCTTCACTACTCATAAAACTTACTTGTTTTAATGGTGATTTAGGAGCAACAGTTATCGTAGTTGGAACCTTCACATTACCTAAAGCACTAGGTAAGCTTCTCATAAAAGGAAAGCCTTCTGAAATAATATCATTCAAATCACCGTCTTGATGGATGTGTTCCCTTTCTTCAATACCAGGCTTATTCTTTATCTTAACAATCTCCTCATTCAAACTTGTGAAAGCACTATTAACGCCAGAAAACGCATCTGCAACATTAGTATAGTTTTTCTCAGTTGCATTACCATCCTTATCAAAGGCTTTAACTGTAAATGTAGGATGTGACCATTTTCCATCTTTATAGCCAGCACCACCGCCAAAATAACTTGCAAATGTCTGAGCCATCAAATAAATTTGACCACCATTTACTGCTTCGGTCGATGTTGCCGTAAATGCACCCCCTTTAACACCAGAGATAACTCGTGGAAAATTAATACCGTTTGCAATATCTATTCTATCACCACCCTTGTCTCCACCAATCGTAATAAGCCCAGCGCTATTTTGCTTAACAAAACTATCACCTGTCACACTTTCGATCTTTTGATTAAGATTCGTAAAAGAACTACTTACACCAGAAAGCGCATCCCCAACATTCTTATAGTTCTTTTCAGTCTCACTACCATTTTTATCAAAAACCTTAACTGTAAAAGTAGGAGCATTCCAGTTTCCATCTTTATCATATCCAGCATTATCACTAAAATAGCTAGCAACTACATTGCTCATGGCATAAAATTGAGAGCCATTTATCGCATCAGTCGATGTTGCTGTAATCGAACCAGCCTTAACACCCGCAAGAGTCCGTGCCACATTATCAACATTTGCTATATTTACCTGGACCCCTCTTACTTTTCCACCAATGGTAATAAGTCCGGCATCATCTTGCTTAACAAGATCATCACCTGTCCCATTAATGACTATATTCTCAATCTTTTTATCAAGATTTGTGAAAGAACCACTTACGCCAGTAAAGGCATCCGCAACATTAGTATACTTCTTTTCAGCTCCATTACCATCCTTATCAAAGACCTTAACTGTAAAAGTAGGAGCACTCCAGTTTCCATCTTTATAGCCAGCACCACCGCCAAAATAGCCTGCGACTACATTGCTCATGGAATAAAGTTGAGAACCATTTATCGCATCAGTGGACGCTGCTGTAATCGAACCAGCCTTAACACCCGAAAGAGTCCGAACTGCATTATCAACGTTTGCAATGCTTACCTTAGTTCCACTTACTTCTCCACCAATGCTAATAAGTCCTGTATCATCTTGCTTAACAAGACTATTACTTGCTACCTTAATATTTTCAATCTTTGCATCAAGATTCGTGAAAGAACTACTTACGCCAGTAAAGGCATCCGCAACATTCTTATAATCCTTTTCAGCTCCATTACCATTTTTATCAAAGACCTTAACTGTAAAAGTAGGAGCTATCCAGTTTCCTTTTCTATCGTATCCAGCACCACCGCCAAAAGAGATCGCAGTACTGATGCCTTGGGAAAAAAGCTGAGAACCATTGACTGCATCATACGAGATTGGCGAAACCCAACCATCAGCAACACCAGTAAGAGTCCTCAATCCATGAGAGCTATTTGCGATAGTTATTCTATTACCACCTACGTCCGCACCAATTGTAATAAGCCCTGAGCTATCTTGCTTAACAAGCTTATCATACCTGGTTTCAGCGACATAATTCTCCAAACCATACAGCGCAGAGCCAACATCTCTATATATTTTACCGTTAATTATATAGGTTGGCGCAATACTTTTACGTATATTTGTACCTCCGCCAAAATACTGTGCTACATTACCCCAAAGATCACAAGCAAAAACAGGAGAAGCATTTGATAAAAAGACAGCTACTGACACTAATGAAAGCGTTTTAATAAAAGGTAATCGATAAGACGAGCAAGAATTTTTTAAATTACTCACTGCTAGCGTGTGTGGTGTGGTATATATTTTTTTCATAATAAATCCTCTAAGTAAAAAAAGATATTTAAAACATCAAAAAGACATATTCCGGTGCTACTAAGCTCCAGAGATTGTTTTTTCTTGTTTTATAAAAGATTAGGGTTGTCATAATGCGGAAGAGGACTATCTAAGATATCAATGAGATAGAAGTCGACGTTGATCGATAGTCCAATTAATGTGGTTTTTATTTATCCCCCTTTAAGGAGGGGTGTTTTTCTTAAGCAGAGCCTTTAAATTTAAAGGTGAAGAAAGGTGAAAAAAGTGTAGAAAAAACATATTTGTGTACTATTATTAGGGGTTGTGTGTTTAAGAGGCAATAAAATGTTTATTGCGCAAGGGAGTTAAGTTGTTGTTGAGTAATTTAGAGCGTTTTTTGTAGGGTTATTGCGCTTTTTTCGTGAAAATAAGCGAGATATCCCTGAGTTTTATATTTGAATCTCTTAAAGCTCTTTGAAATTAGATGATTGTGATTTTGTAATTTTGCCATAGCTTACCGCACCCCGCTTTGCGAGAAGATTTCTAGTTTCTTTTAATTAATTTTTCGAACTCTATACAGATTATTAAAAAATAGCAAGGAAAAAATGAGACTTTTTATTTCTTTAAGAACACCCCTCGTGGATATTTCTATTATAAAATTATAAACTGTATAGTTTTCAAATATTGTGCGGTTACACGTACTCTGTTAATTTATATGAAAACATACCTCTGCATTTGTAGTTTTTTTGTTAAAATGTTTCACTGTAACTAAAATTAGTCCCACTAAGATTATTATTACAGAATACATTATTATAAAACTTTACAAGTATACTACTCTATGAATTTCTGTGTAAAATATCACTTCTTATAAAATTTTTACCCTTGTCTGATGAGACAAGAAGGCAGAACTCTCTTAAAAATAAATATCGATTACTCAAATAATTCCTTTTGGAGGTGATAAATGATTTTTTCATATAAAATTTCACAAAAAATATATTTTTACTCGAAATACGCCCTTATCTTCTATTGCTATTCATTTATGATGAAAATAACTTTCCTTCTCTTTAAATGGCACATGTAACGCATTTGATAAGAGAAGGAAAATTTATTTCGAATTTTCTATTGTTAATTCAGTGTTACCCTAAATCCAGCACCTACACCCCAATGTCCCCCAGCACTCGTTGCAGATACGTTAGAGCGAAATCTTCCATTTTCAGACATATAACCAGCTCCAATAGCAAGTGCAGATTGACTGCGCCATACACCCGTACCAAGTGAAAAACTTAATTTTCCCGGTGTATCGTCATAGCTCAAATTAGATACTGCTAGACCAATAGCAGCAGCTTGTCTTGCTTCTTTCCGAACATCCTGAATAGCATAATTCAATGTCTCAAACTTCAT
>NZ_JBHIRB010000033.1:0-7211 GCF_042196845.1 Bartonella sp. AA9NXGY | reverse complement strand
ATTCAACTCATTCTCTCTCCATTGCGTTTATCAGAGATAGAGAGTGTTGATGAGGAGCATCCATGGTTTGTGCACGCATTTGATTTGATTAAAGCGCGTGCAAAATATGAACTGTACAAGAATATCCTTAAAGAACCCGATTGTGCAGCCGCTGCTTACAATGACTTTAACGAGCAATTGCATGAATTGCGTGCAGAGACGTCCAAACGTCATAACGTCACTCGAATAATTCCAACGGATTTCTAAAATGGTTTATTTTCCAATCGCTGATTACAGACCAGATGTTTCGGTCATCAACGGGAGCTTTACGGATACGCTTGTGAATGTTTTACCGGCTGATGGCTGTTACATTCCGATGCCTAATGCAATGGTTGTGTCTCATCCTTTAGAAGAAAAGCCATTGGGGTGCATAGCGTTTCGAAGTGGCAATGGTGTTAAGCTCATCGTAGGGGGAGCCAAAAAGCTTTATAGTTATAATAGTCAAACGCAGGGTTGGAAAGATATCAGCCAAAGTGGTGTGACGTATCATGCAAATGAGGAGAATAAATGGTCGTTTGCTCTTTTTAAAAACATGGTTATTGCGGTGAATAAAAATGATAAACCGCAAGTTTTCAAGGTCCTTAGTTCTGAACGGTTTGAAGATTTAGAAGGAAATCCACCGAAAGCAGGATTGGTCAAAGTTTGGGGACCTTTTGTTTGTTTGATGCAATTGACAGATAATCCCAATCGCATTCATTGGTCAGGTTTGAACGATGTAAATTTATGGGAAATAGGTAAAAAAAAATGTGATCATATAGATTTTCCAGATGGAGAATATGTGCAAGGGGCGACGGAATCCACCAATCCCCTTATTTTTATGCGTTCTGCTATTTACGCTGGTTTATTTACTCCAGGGGCTGAACTTGTATACAGTTTTCAAAAGATCCAAGACAAGCGCGGAGCGCGCAGTGCAGCCTCTATAGCATGTCGAGGGAGTGATGCTTTTTTTGCGAGTGATGGTGGTTTTTATCAGATGAGTTTGGATGGTCAACTTTTGCCGATAGGCTTTGAGAAAGTTGATAGAACAGTTTTTAAAACCTTTGATAAGTTTGCTCTTGATGAGATGCAAGGGGTTATAGATCCCATTGATAACCGGATTTACTGGTCCTTAAAAAGAGGTAATAACGAGCAAACGACCTTTGTCTATGATTGGGGATTGCAGAAATGGTCGACGCTACAGGGAAAACTTTTCACGTTGTTTCCAGTATTTACGACAGGGTATACTTTAGAACAGTTAGATGAGATTTCGATCAATCTTGAGACATTGCCGGCTTCTTTAGACAGCCCTCGTTGGCAAAGTGGTGCCCCAATGCTTGGTGCTTTTGATGACCAAAATCGGCTTGTTATGTTTACAGGTGCGCCGATGGAAGCAACGGTTGTTTCGCAAGAATTGGGGGCACCAGATGGAAGTTTTAACTTTATCACAAAAATGTTTGCCGAAGTTGATACGATGGAAGGTTTTTTAAGTATCGGAGAACGTCGGCTTCGTAATCATCAGACACCGATCACATGGCACAAGGAGAGGGTGTGTTCGTATGTCACGGGCGCTTATCATGGTCGTTCGCGCAATCGTTATCACCGCTTTAAATTGCGTATTCCTGAAGGTGTTCATTGGAACCATATCACAGGGTTTAATGTGGATTTACGTCCTTTAGGCAGAGGGTAATGGCAAAAGTTTTTTTGACCACGTCTTGGGATATGGGGCGTATAGCGCCTTATCTGGAAGACATCATTGCGTCATTTCGTGAGTATGTAGAGCATTTCAAACATGAAATCACGTTGCAAGAGCTCCTTGAAGCGATTTGCAGTGGCAAGAAACAGTTATGGCTTGTTTTGGATGATGACGAGCGCTTTTTAGCGGCATTCACGACCCAGATACAGCAGACAGTTTTAGGAAAGAAGCGCGCTCTGATTTGTGAATGTAGTGGCAAGGGCGTTCTTGATCAAGTTGATAATTTGACATTTGTAGAGGATTGGGCGCGTGAGAATGGGGCTTTTGAGATAGAGATTTTAGGGCGTTTAGGTTGGAAACGTGCACTGAA
The DNA here is from genome assembly GCF_042196845.1 of Bartonella sp. AA9NXGY. Lineage (NCBI taxonomy): Bacteria > Pseudomonadati > Pseudomonadota > Alphaproteobacteria > Hyphomicrobiales > Bartonellaceae > Bartonella > Bartonella sp. AA9NXGY. The sequence goes on along the minus strand of NZ_JBHIRB010000033.1, from coordinate 5,130 downwards.
CAAACAAGGTTATGGCATAGATATGCTTTATTATAGGAAGGAATTGTGACATGGGGAGCAGTAGACCAGCAACGACAGAACAGAAGCAGGTGCAGACAAGTGCCCCTCCCGCTTGGATGCAGAATGTATTTAAGCGAGGGGGTGCAGATGCGTATAACATGTATGATACAGGGATGGGTGGTAATGTGTATGGAGGACCTCGTGTTGCCCCGTTAAGTGCTCCAACTTACCAAGCAATCGGAGGTCTTGGAGCTATTCCTCATCAATATCAAAATTATATGAATCATTTGATGAATACTCCCATGCAGGCAGAAAGAAATATTGGTGAATTGGCTTCTAGTTATAAAGGGGGCTATGATCAGGATTTTGAAGATGTACTTAAAAAATCTATGGATGATGTGAGAGATACGATTAACAGCTCTTTTGTAGGTGCTGGTGGTTATGGATCTGGTGCGCATACAAAAGTGTTGGCGCGTGAACTTGATGCATTGTCTAAAAGTGCTAGGATTAATCATTACCGTCAGAATAAGCAGGATATGTTACATGCTAATGCCTTACTTGGTGATTTTAATAAGTATCGCTTAGGCATGATAGGTAACTTATTCCCCTCTTATAATAATGCCTATTCGAATATGTTGCAGGGGTCATCTGTTCTTAATGACTACAATCAACGCCTTGTTGATGCCAATAGAGAACGTTGGCTGGAACAAGACAATAGCGGCTGGAATAGGTTGAATATGCTTATGAACGCCGGTCATGGCTTCGCAAGAAATTACGGCACGACGATGAATAATATGTCAGAATCTAAGATGCATGGTAACGACCCTTGGCAGAATGCTATGATGGTGCTTTTTGGATTAAAGAAGGCTGCGGAAAAGGCAGCAAATGCTGCCGTTTAGTTTGAATAATCTTAGAAAAAATAAATAGTTAAAGGGAAAGTAATGGTTTTTATAGATTTTGACCCGAGAGATAGACGTTTCATATCCAAACTAGAAAAAGATCTACACGAACGCAGACTAGAAAAAGATTTACTACAATCAATAGCGAATCAACGAAAGGACAAACATAAATTACCAGTTTTTCTTAATGCGATTTCTATGAATGATCCATATAAGATAGGCTCTTTTTCTCCTTCTCCAATAGGTTCTATTCGTCCTTCTGAGATAGATAATGAGGGGAATAAACCCTCTCCGATTCCACAATCAGAAACTCCTCCTCAGTTAGAGACTTCTCCACCTATTTCAACAAAACCAGTTCCATTGCAAGAACAGCCTCCTGAACCAAATCTTAGTTTTTGGGATAAATTTTCTCGTTTTTCACAGTCTGATGTTAGTAAAAATATTGATGATTTTCTTATGGGTGCGATAACGGCTAGTCCAAATTCATCTGGATGGCAACTTTTTGCCAAGGGGCTGAAGAACTTGCATGAAGGAGATAAACAAAGAGGACAGGTTAACCAGACTGTCGAGTATCTAAAATCTAAAGGGTACAGTGAGGAAGAGGCGCGGTTCATAGCTGGAAATAGAGATGCGTTGAATGCTTTTCTATTACAAAAAGTGAACGGTGGAAATAGGAATTCCCAATTTACCAATGACGGTAGGATGCTTGTGGAAGATCCGAATGCACCAGGTGGATATAGATATATTATGGTTGAAGGTGGTAAATCGTATGAGGAAGCTGAACGTGCAAAAGCTCTATATGCAAATAATATAGTACGGAAAAGTATTTTATTGAAAGATCTCACATATCTTGATGAGTACCTTAAGGAAAAAGGTGGGTATGCAACAGGTCTGATTGCTTGGATTAAAAGCATTGTTCCTGGATTGAAAGAAAATGGTGCAGATAAAGTCGTGAAATCAATTAAGGAACGTATAGCAAGTGATCGTATAGACGAACTGAAGCAATTATCAAGGACAGGAGCGGTAGGACTTGGAAATGTCAGTGATAAAGATCTTGACATGCTAAAGCATTCTTTAGGTGAACTAAGCATTGATATGAATGTAGAATTATTTACGCGGAATCTGAATCAAATAAGAGATGTTATTTCAAGACTATCGCCTGAAGCAAAAGCCTATTTACTAGGTGAAGATGCTAGTCGCTCCTCTGCTAATCAGTCATCACAAGGAGGCAGTGCAAATTTGCCAACTATAAGTAGCAGAGAAGAGCTAGATCGTTATCCTCCTGGAACAATAGTTAATTATAATGGTCATCCAGTATATAAGGGAGCAAAAAGATGATAAACAATAAGCGTTATCGACCAGGAGATCGAGTTCTTGAACTTGGGGATGATGTTTACGTAGCCGATTATCCTCTTAATCCCAGCAATTCAGGTAAACGTTATCGACCAGGAGATCGAGTTCTTGAACTTGGTGATGATGTTTATGTAGCCGACTATCCTTTATATAATAATTCTTATGAAGAAGAAGCAGAACATCCCGAAATCACGCGAAGTGAAGCTTTTTGGAATTCTTTAAAGCATGGATTGAGTTTTAATTTAGATGATGAGATTGCGGGGATTACAGCGGCAGGACGTGATTCTGATGATGAGTTGGCAATATGGGCTTTTTTGAAGGGGCTTTACAACTATTGGACTGGAGATAAGAAAACCATAGAAAAATATGAGAAAGAAGCTAATAGAATACGTGATTATTATCGTAGGATGAGTGATCAACATTATTGGACTTCTTTTGCTGGAAATGCTTTAGGGGCGGCAATCCCTTCACTTGCGACTTTAGGGGGAGGGTTGTTAGCCTCAGGAGCACGCCTTGTAGCGCCTACACTTGCAAGGAATGTGGCGGGGTCAAAATTAGGTCAAGCCTTTTTGAAAACTGGTCAGTCACTACCAAGTCGATTTGCAAGCCCGTTTTTAGGCATCACGAACAAAACAACATTACCTCATTTGCTTAAAGTAGGTGCAGCATCTGGTGCATTACATGGCGCAGGAGAAGGCGAAGGACTTTTAAATACACTTCAAACCACGGCATCTGGTGGAACTTTAGGAATGGGCGGGGCATTGGCTGGAAATCTTGTAGGCAGTATGCTTGGTTCTACTTTTGGTGGAATACGAAGACTTTTTTCTCCTTCTCATACGAAAGAAGGTGTTTCAAAAGATACGTTAAGAGCAATCAGTAAACATTTAGGCAATGAAGCTTCTGAAGAGCTAGGAGAATCTTTTAAAAAAGCAGTTCCTACCGATTACGTAGCTGATCATAGTCCTTTTTTACAAGATCTTGTTTTTGATATCGCGAAAAGAAACCAAGGGGCTTATCTTGATTTAACCAAGAGAGCTAAACAGAGAGCGCTGGGAGGAGGGGAGCGTATTCATCAGGCGGCTGATAAATACTTTGTTCCTCATCAAAATGTCACAGGTTTAAAAAATGATCTTATCGCGATTAGGAAAGCAGAACCACATACTCTTTACGAAATAGCCAAAAAAATACCAATAGGAGAACAGCATTATGGCGCTCTTAATGAATTAATGAAGCGTCCATATTTCAAACAGGCTTATAAAGAAGGGCTACAGGAATTCACGAGTAAGGTCAAAGAAGTTGCTCCATTTTCTTCTGAAAAATTTAATCTCCTTAAAGAAAAGCCCAACATGGGTGTTCTCCATGAAACGAAGGTTAAACTTGGTCTTATGAGAGATGCAGCCGAGAAGGTAGGAGATAACAGTAAAGTTCATACCTTAGTTGGCATTCAGAAAAAGTTATTAGAGCTTATGGATGATATATCGCCTAAATATAAGAAGGCACGATCATTGTATCATCAATATAGTTCACGTTTAGATGCCATGGATGAAGGTTCCAAAATCCTTAGCAAGTCGGTTAATAAGGATGAGTTCAGTAAAATCTTTGATGAATTACCAAAGGCACAACAAGAATACTTTAAAAAGGGCTCAAGGGCAGAACTTTTACAAGGTATGGGGCAAACAAAAGATGAAGTATCCAAGGCAAAGGAGATTTTTGGTACGAATGATCTGTATAAACGATTTGCAAAGATTTATGGAGTCGATAAAGCTTCTGCGGTCAAGAAGGTTATCGAAAAAGAAGCCGATTATGCAGATTTTTATAATAGAATACCAGGTCGTGTAGCGGATGAAAAGATATCTTTTAGGCATAACGTCAATATGCCAACGGGTAAACATGATGCAGCTGTACAATTAGCAAAAGCTGCTGGGAAGGCTGCTTGGATTCCTTTCAAAGAGGCGGCGTTTAGAGAGCGTCAACGGATTGAAAAGGATGTTGTCAAATTGTTAACAGGGGGAACACAGATTAAGAATGCTCAAATTGTCGATCTCATTCAACGCATGGTGAAAGCGCATCATAATGGATATGTCACGAAAGAGTGGGTGAAAAAGCGTTTTTCTGATTTGTTTAGATTAAGTGGAAACGAGGTTGTGAGGATGTTTAACCGATGACCCGTTATAGTTCTTCTGTAGATGAAGCGATCCGTCAAGCAGCAGCGCGATATGGTTTGCCAGAGAGTTATTTGTACCGTGTTGCGCAAGTGGAAAGTGGAGGCAATCCGAATGCAAGGAATCCCCGCTCTTCTGCTGGTGGGTTGTATCAATTTATAGACAGCACCGCCAAACAATATGGTTTGCAGGATCGTTTTGACCCCATACAAGCAGCTGATGCCATGGGGCGCTTGACGCTTGATAATCGCAATCATTTAAGCCGCCTTTTGGGAAGAGCGCCTACTGATGCAGAATTGTATTTAGCACATCAACAAGGGGCAGGAGGAGCCGCCCGCCTTTTACAAAATCCCCATGCCAATGCAGCGCAAATTGTTGGCAGTAATGCGGTTGGTTTGAATGGTGGCAACAACGCTATGCGTGCAAGTGATTTTGTAAACCGCGTGCTACAGATGTATGGGGGGCAGCCTTATAGAGCAAGTCCTATAGCACAGGGTGGTTTTGGCAATAGAGACAACTTGTTAGAGGTTTTACGGGCATTATTAGCATCACAAGAAGAGGCTTCGGAAGAAGAAGAGAGTGATGATGATAATCCTTTGATGACGCAATTCATGCGGGCGTTTTACGGACCATTTTACCGAAGCTAGGATTCACGAGAAATGTCAACGATTTATGATTGGTCGCTTAGAGCGTCGGATAATACGCGCGTGGATAAT
>NZ_JBHIRB010000032.1:0-7658 GCF_042196845.1 Bartonella sp. AA9NXGY | reverse complement strand
ATCTGCTAACTTTTTGTAACAAAAAACTGCAAACAATTCCTTGACCTCCAAACTATCTATACCACTAAATACTAAGGGGGGCGCATAGCTGGCCTAAACTCTCTTTACAGAAAACAAAAAAACAAAACGCTGCATAAGAAAAACTCAAATGCTTGAATTTTTTCTTTCAACGTATGCGCTGATATTTGCTTGCATATCGTCTTAAAAATCCATTTTCCACCAAGATTCGTCTTAATCTCGCAAAATCTAAAGTAAAAAGGCTACATATTTTTGATGTTTCCGTTTCGCGATAGTTTTTCCTATTTTAAATGCTTCTGCAATTTTTGTAAGTATATCTTCTGTTTCTAAATGACGATCGCTAAAAATTTCCATATTTCGTACATTTTTATCTTCTAGCGCTTGCCATAATTTATCGATTGCTTGAAATCCCTTTGTTGTGTTTTGAATAAGACCAAGGTTTAAAAGGCGATTAATAGATTTGTGAATGTTTTTGGTCTCTGAATTGACAAGTTTGAGGATATCAGAAAGAATTTTAGCACCAAGTATAATAACAGTATAGACAGCGCGTAGTGTCGGTGAGGTCATGGCAGAAATGAGCGAATTATAAGAAAAATGATTTGGCTGTATTGCACATGGATATCAATAGAATATTATTCGTGCAGAATGTAGCTACCTTACGCTTGTCTACCCCATAATCCTTTAAGCTATGAGACAATTTGCAACGGCGTTTACAGAGCAATCTTAAAAGACCGTTTTGAGCTTTTTTGCCGCAGAGTGTGTTACAAAATCATAATTGAGCCATTTATGGCGAAGTGTTTTGAGTGCTCTTGTTGTGCCACCGGTTGCAAAAACTATATGTGACATGGAAGCTGCTTATTTTTTCGTTTGCATGAGGCAAAGGCAAGAAGCAAAGGCGGAGGCACCAACAATCATGCAAAAGGTGAAAGCGATATGATTGTTGAAATGGCTGATAATCCATCCACTTGTCCATGAGCCGGCGGCTTGGCCAATATTTGAAATAACAAGAATATAACTGAAAAGAACACTGGCAGAGAGGGATGTAGTTGTTTTCCCTGCTTGATAGTATATCTCTGGAATCATGACAGATTCATAGACACTGTAGGCAATTAACGCAGTCACAGCGGTAAAGACCCCACCTATGAGGAAAAACGAGGAGAAACTTCCCATAAAGCAGAGCAGATAAAAAGTTGATTTATCAGAAAGGCTGAGATGTTTATTGATTATTCCTTGCCAGATACAAATACTGATGCCAACAATTGAAAAGAAAATTCCACTATAAGGGGCGAGATTGCTGTCAAATTTACTGAGAAGTGTTGTGGTGGTGATGAAAATTCCCATGAGGAATGCACAAAGCAAAGCCGTGACCAGCAAATAAGCAATAGAACGATTATGTATTATTGTTTTTAAAGAAGAAAGAAGAGCTTTTTTTGTTTTTTTATTCTTTTCAAGAGATAATGTTTTATGCGGGTAATGATAAACAATTTGAATGGATAGAACACAAAGATACAAACCAATGAGTGCAAAAAAAGCCATTAAGAAGGTTGATGCGTTGTATTTTATGGCACTCGTTGCAACAAGAGGGGCGATAACGACAGCAGCATTTTGAAAAAAAGAATAGAGAGTTAATGCGCGTTTAAGAGCATTTTCATTGAGATGTTCTGATAAAATTTCTCTCAAAAATGGCTTTGAAATTGCTTTCGAAAAAGCCATTAAGGTAAAAAAGATCAACCATGCAGAAGGTGTGAGCGATAGGATAATGCACACAAAAGCGCTACTCCTTAAAATAAAGGCGGTAGCCATTAAGAGTTTACGGGAAAATCTTTCTAATAAACCTGTTGTGGTTACCATGAGAATGCTTTCAAGGATTACCGATCCAGCGAGATAAAAAGCAACATTGGCAGCAGTTATGAGAGAAGAGTTTCCAAGCAAAGGGAGTACAAAGAAAAAGGAAAATTCAGAAAGAAAAACTGTGCTATAGATGAAAAAAGGAATTTTATTTTTGCCCATGGAATTTCCATAGAAGTGTTGTTAAATGATCAAAGACATTTTGTTGTATCTTTTGAGGAAGTTTTGCCAGCCCTATTTCTGCTGTGCACATTTCGTTGAAATAGTATCTTTCTTGATTCACTAGCCAGTCCAATGCAAGAATATTGTTTTTTCTACGATGTTTTTAGAAATATCGAGCATGATTTGGATTGAGCAACAACACTGTGCCCAGATGTTCGCGCAACAATCGTAAGATCCATTGAGACCTTGATCCTATATCTTCTCCTGATGGTTTTGACTGTTTTTAACCCTATTTGATAACCACCCAATCCTTTTTGATAACCAATTGGCATCTCGCACTCTTGTTCCTCCCCATTGCATCTCTTGCGAAGAGAGCACGCTAATCTCATCTCCATAGATTGTCAACATATGAATGGGATGAATGATTTTGTAACCTTTTAATGAAATTATATTTTTTAGTGGAAGGTTATTCATTCTCTTGAAATAGAGAAGAAAAACGATAGCGTTCGCTAATCATTTTTCAATTCTCTTTTAGCGCATGCGTTGATATTTTCCTCCATGGCGTTGTAAAAAACCTCTCTCAACAAGAGTGCGTCGTAATCGGGCAAAGTCTATCGTAAAGAGGTTGCATATCTTGGAAACTTCCGTTTCGCTATAGATTTTTCCCATTTGAAAGGCTTCACCAATTTTTGATAGCATCTCTTCTGTTTCTAAATGGCGGTCGCTTAAATTTTCCCTCTCCCGTTCATGTTTATTTTCTAGCATTTTCCACACTGTCTCTTCGGCTTGAAATCCTTCTGTTGTGTTGTGAATAAGTCCAAGATTCAAAAGGCGATTGATGGATTTGTGAATGTTTTTGGCATCTGAATCGACATGTTTGAGGATATCAGTAAGATTTTTTGCACCAAGGATAATGGCGGCATAAACAGCGCGCAGTGTCGGTGACGTCATGGCAGAGATCAGTGAATTGCGGGTATTGCGTTTGTGAAGGGTTTCTTTCCCCATGGGCAAAAGATCATTGCGAATGGGCAGTTCATTGATTTCTATGAGTTCTGCTTGTAGCGATTGTGCGCGTACAATTTGTTCGGCTGGGGTGCGTTTGCGAATAATCCCCAGACCACCCTGGCGATATTTGTGGTTTTCGGGGAGTGTTAAAGCTTCATAGGAGCCATCAAGCCGGTAGAGAATTTCTTCCCACAAAGGAGTTCTGACGCGTCGAACCCGTTGTTCGCCATTGAGAGCAATTGTTGTTGTTATGGTTGGTTCATGTAGACAAAGATAACCACCCGCGGTGATGTGTTCCCAAACTGTGGTAACAAATCGCACATCATCTGCGGGAGTACCAGCATCAAGCCAAGCAAAATCTATTGGTCCCCAAGATTTGAGGGTGCTTTCATCGAGAGAGAAGAAATTCTCATGGATAAATGTTACCATGTCTTTTTCAATACCGTCTTGAAGCAGTTTTTGCCATGCTTCTTCTGCTGATTGACCTTCGACTGTAAAATCATCAATGGTGATAAGCCGAGGTTCGTAATTCTCAAGGATTCCTGAAGGGTCAAGCAAAGCTGTGCGCTCTTCCCAGGTGGAGGATTCTAAAAGTTTTTTATCTTGTTGCCATGTTTGTTTTGCTTTTTGCAGTGCTTTAGCAATCAAGCGCGTACTATCACCAGCACCGATTTCAATGACTGTGCGCGGTCTTGCCATTTGAATAAGCGCATAAATGAGCTGTGCACTATTTTCTGTTCCCATGCCAGGTCTTATCAGCTGCATCTTTTTATCCTTATAATTTTACCAATCGTAGCATTCCTGCTTTTACAAAAAATTTTATTGAATCCTCTATAGGGTGTTGAATGTGCATTGGTGTGGTGGCTTGCTTCAAGAGATGTTTTGTTTTTTCATGAAGCCGGATTGTACGCCCATTGAGTTGATTAATGGCAAGACTGCCAAGAGAAGAATCTATGATAATACATGTTGGCTCTCGTAAAAGAGCGGTTGCATCATTTTCTGAAAATGCTTTTTGATCTGTTTCGATGAGACCGTGTTGTAAAAGTGATATCAAAAGACTTCCAGAGGCAAGAAGAGTATCATTGAATTGTATTTCCCTCAGTGATTGGACAAGGCAGCCTTCACGAAGTGCTTCAAATGTGGGAAAGTCGAATCCGCCAAATGCCGCTCCTTTTGTAGAAACAATGGTGATGGGTTGTATTTGCCGTTTGCCAATGAGTGCTGGTTTGTTTTTTATTATTTGTACATCTTTTGCCCATTGAACGCGTGATAAAGGATTGAGTTCACTTGGGTAGACAGCGAAAGAATTGATGGCTATGGGCGGCGTTGGTTTTTGCAATTCAAGTGTGTGGGAGCTCTCATGACAATCATGTCGCATATAGTCTGCCAGTTGCCACACATAGCCGCCTGTTCCATTGTAAAAGTTTAAGCCTATAGGATCTTGTTGCATGATGTTAAACCGGTTTCTATTTTGCTATAAACTAAATTTTGGGAATGGTTGTTAGCTCTTCCACACTCAAGAGTGGTTCATCAAAGTCTTATTGGTTGGTGTGGGGTTGTATGGGAGATACAACGATTTTATCGAGGGGTGATTGTCATGTCCTTTTGTGGTGTATGGTTTGCTTGAGAAAAACGCCTCGTCCACTAACCATTATCAAATTCTCTCTGTTTTTTTTTGTACGGCACTGTTCACAATAAAACCTAAGATGCCTGTGATCATGGTGGCGATGCCAATGATAAACAGTGTGCTTTGGGTGTGATGCACTTTTACAAAACCGGCTCCTAGAAAGCCAAGGCACACCGCTGTTTGTATGATAAAGATATAGGCAGGCATTTGGTTGTTTCGGTGTTCTTTCTGAATGGCTTTCATCATAAAACTTGCCATCAGAGCATTTTGCACGCCGTTAGCACCCCCAAGGATGAAAAATGACAGCATCATTAACCATACAATATGTGTTAAGGAAAAGCAGAAAATTGCAAAACCAATTATTGTAGCGGCAAGTGATGCACCAGCGGCATTACCAAAGCGATGAAAAAGGCTGGAGAAACAGAGTGGACCAACCACGAGGCCAAGACTTAACATGCTTGTGATTACCCCATAGGTTTCTGCACTGAAGTACAGCTCAGTGCGGATGCGGACAATCGATAAGACGTTGAGAGCAGAGGTGAGGATGATGGTAATGATGAGGGGAGAAAGAGCATAGACAACATTTTTTTTACGCAAGAGACCCGTTAAATCTAGCCCTTTTTTGCTTTTTTGCGTTGTGTTTGTCGTTTGCGTATGAATTTTTAAACTTTTAAAACAGAAGAGAGTGATAAAGGTAGCAAAAAGAACCATGATTGACAACACAAACAATCCTTTTTGCCCGTTCGATAGACCATACAATACACCCCCTAGCAGTGGTCCGGCAATATAGCCAAGATTACGGACTGTTTGGATAATGCGGTTGATACGGTCTAATTGCTGATCATTGGTTGCAAATTCTGGGACGGAAACGAGGATAGCAGACCAAAAGAGTGAACCAGCACAACCTAGTGCGAAAGAAAGGGCAATATAAACCCAAAATTGGTTGGCGATTGCAGCTGTGGCTATAAAGAGTGCTTCAAACAATAAAACAATGGGTACTGTTCGCGCTGGTTGGAAGCGATGTAAGAGACGTGGTGCAATGGGGCCTGCACAAATTGCCCCGACAAGCCCTGCAAACAGCAGCATTGAAATAGATGCTGTGCTTTCTGCTAAGTGGAGAGCAAATGTAACTTGTGCTGTTTCATCGGCAAAGCTGCTAAAGCCCAAAACAAGGAAAAGCCCCATTTGGGTAAAAATCATGGATTTTTTCTTTGTCACAATGCTCCCCAACATGCTAAAGCTTTTACAGCTTTTAAAATTTCCTTCTGTGCTGTGTCATGTGGTTTATCATTTAATTTTGCTAGATCTAATTTTTTTCCTGATGAAAGTTGAGAAAGGAAATGTTCTAGATGAGAGCTATACTCAAAACTGGCGCAATGCCCATTTGCTGCGATGAGCAGTTCTTTTGTTTCAGTTAAGGGCACCCATTGCAGGGTTGCAGGTGGGCGAAGAGTGATTTCATTTTCAATTTCGGAGACGTCAACAAGGGGGCGCTTGACACATAAACGTGAACTTGTATCACAAATTAATTGAGAAACCAGCATATGGCGTTTTAAGGTACCATTTGCGATGGCGGAGTTTAGTGCAGAGTGTTGAAAAGCATTATCAGGGTTTAAATTTGCTCTTCCTGATGCGCGGATATCATGTCGCGTTCGATCATCAAGATGGAGTAAATGCGTGACATAATTTTTATGATGTTGTGCATCGTGTGCTGTTTCCCAAAAAGCAATATTGATATTTGCCGCGATATTTTTTCCAGTTTCAGCAACGTGGAAAGCATCATGGGGAAAGTAGGCAACACGGTCTGTACGGTTTTGCAGCGCAATTGCTGTTAATTTATGCGCTTCATATTCAGGATATTTTAGCCCTTGGAGGTCTTCTCGTGTACTGGGCCATGCAAACATTGTTTTGCCATCCTGTAGAGTAAAACCAAAATTATGAGCGTGATCCACATGTATCCCAACATGGGTGGAGGAATATCGGCCGATGAAGCAGTCAATATCTACGCGTCCACCAGGACTAAAACCTAAAGAATGAGCTAATTGATCTGAAAACTGTTTTGCCACATCCCATAGAACAGGGGTTGCAGCGTATAATCCATAATACATGACCGCCCATTCTTGTCCTTCGGCATATTGGTCAACGCGGGCAGTATATTCTTCTATAGTTCTATCCGTATCTAAAACAAGAAAGTTTGAAAGAGTACGTGGACTCCGCACTCTATTAACCACTGTTACTACTTCGGATTTAGGATTAAGAGCTAAGAGTTTATGAGGATGTAGAGCGTATTGTCTTAAAGCATTCAAAACATCCCTTTCATCGAAAGGGATGTACGAAATTGACAATTCAGCTGCTTGCTTAGCCCAAATTTTTTGAGAAAAGCTCTCTGAAAATAACTGAAACATGCACTTAAATATACTTAATTTTAAAGTTAGATATGTAAATAGATCTGTATCAACAATACATTATTAAACTTCTAACGAACCATTCACATCAAGCTCATTTTGACAAATTTGAGTATCGTTACGCTGTGCATACTTATCAAGCATTATAGTTGGCACAACTTCATCAGCAGCCAATTCAATAACATTTTTTACTTTATTAAGTGAAATATTCATATATTTCCCCCCTTATAGTTGATAGAAAAACAATGATGACCAAAATAAAAAAACTACCACTTATTTCCTCTTAATATGGATTTTATTTTTGTCAAATGTTATGTTGATTGCAAAGAGCATTTTAAATAAGAGGGCTGAATTTTAGAGTGATTAAGAAGAATTTACAAAAAAAGCTGCACTATGCGTGCAGCTTTTTATGTATTTGCTTTAAAGGTAGACAGGTAGATGTTTTAAAGCATGAAAGTGTCCTTACGGCTTCTATAACCATAATAGCCAAAAACACTGGAAATAATGGCGCCTACCAGACTTCCTAAAAAGCCCCACCACCCCATATTGGAGGCTGTTTTTGTGGCTTTAGTTGCAGTGTTTTTTGCTCCCTT
>NZ_JBHIRB010000030.1:0-8245 GCF_042196845.1 Bartonella sp. AA9NXGY | reverse complement strand
TTGGTTATGCAGGGCGCTATATCGGAAAAGATACATTCGTACGGTGGGCAATTGGTGTCGTTATCGCTGGTTCAGCAACTGAACTTGCCGGTTTATTATTTAAAACTGCATAAATTTTCATGAAAGAAAATTTAGATTTCAGTATTTTCATTGTATTCAATAAAAATACATATTGAAGAAAAGAGATTACTCATACCAATGTGATATAAATTGAGATAAAAATATGAAACAATCAAATATCCTTCAAAGAATAATTCATAATAAAAATATTAAAAACTTTGCAGTTTCAGCTGTATTTTTTATCGCTAATCCTGTGTTAGCCCAAGCAGTAGTTTTAGAGCCTGCAAACAAAGCTTTAACTGCACTCCAAACAGACTTAAAAACGATTATCCCCATTGCTGCTGCCGTGATACTTTTGTGCTTAGCAATTGGTTATGCAGGGCGCTACATCGGAAAAGATACATTCGTACGGTGGGCAATTGGTGTCGTTATCGCTGGTTCAGCAGCTGAACTTGCAAATATGTTATTCAAAAGCGCGTAATAAAAAAGTCATGCTGTATAAAATATCTTTTTATCCTAAAGCGAAATCTAAATTGAGATAAACAATATGAAAAAATCAAAAGTTCTTCAAACAATAATTCGGAATAAAGCTACTAAAACCTCTGCAGCTTTAACTGTATTTTTTATGTCCAATCCTGTGTATGCTCAACAATTAACAACTGCAAAAGGTGCTTTAGAAAAACTCCGTGATGACTTAAAGTTGCTTATCCCTCTCGCTGCTGCTGTTATACTATTATGCTTAGCAATTGGTTATGCAGGACGCTACATCGGAAAAGACACATTCGTACGGTGGGCAATTGGTGTCGTTATCGCGGGTTCAGCAGCTGAACTTGCCGGTTTATTATTTAAACCTAACTGATAAATCTTTTGGAATAAGAAATATTTTTTGTAAAAGAAACTTTGGATTTCAATGCTTTCATTATACATCAATGAAATTGTTTCTTATTTCGTAGAAAAAATATTTATGATAAATCAATGAAGCTAAATATGAGAAAATTAACTAATTTCCAGAAAAATAATAATGAAATTATAACAATTTCTGCTGCTTTAACTGTACTTTTTATTAGCAATCCTGCATATGCAGTGCAATTAAAAAATGCAAAAAAAGCTCTAGACACTTTGCAAGATGATCTTGTTAAAAATATTATTCCTATTGCTGCTGCTGTTATACTTTTATGCCTAGCCATTCTCTATGCAGGGCGTTACATCGAAAAGGATACATTTATACGATGGGCAATCGGCGTTGTCATCGCTGGCTCAGCAACCCAGCTTGCTCAACTGTTATTCAAAGGTGCAGTTAGTTAAAATTAAAGATGACAACTATAATACAAAATGTTATTTAAAGTCTTAATGAGAGAAATATGCGAAAATTAATTAACCTCCAGCCAAAAAGTAACAACAAAGTTGCAGCAATTTCTGCTGCTGTAACTATATTTTTTATGAGAAATCCTGCATGTGCAGCAATAGAACCTGCAAACAAAGCTTTAACAGCTCTACAAACAGATCTTACTACTAATATTATTCCTGTTGCTGCTGCTGTTATACTTTTATGCCTAGCCATTCTCTATGCAGGGCGTTACATCGAAAAGGATACATTTATACGATGGGCAATCGGCGTTGTTATCGCTGGCTCAGCAACCCAACTTGCGAACTTGTTATTTAAAGGTGCAGTTAATTAAAGTTTAAAGATGAAAACTATAATACAAAATGTTGTCTATAATCTTAGTGAGAGAAATATGCAGAAATTAATTAGTTTCCAATCAAAGAACAATAAAAAAATCATCACACTTTCTGCGGCTATAACTGTATTTTTTATAACACATCCCGTATGGGCCCAAGCAAAAGGTTTAGCTCCTGCAAAAACAGCTTTAGAAGAACTCCAAAAAGATCTTAATACTAATATTATTCCTGTCGCTGCTGCTGTTATACTTTTATGCTTAGCAATTGGTTATGCGGGACGCTACATCGGAAAAGATACATTTGTACGGTGGGCGATCGGCGTTGTCATCGCTGGCTCAGCAACCCAGCTTGCTCAGCTATTATTCAAAGGTGCAGTTAGTTAAAATTAAAGATGACAACTATAATACAAAATGTTATTTAAAGTCTTAATGAGAGAAATATGCGAAAATTAATTAGTTTCCAATCAAAGAACAATAACAAAATTATTACACTTTCTACGGCTATAACTGTATTTTTTATAACACATCCCGTATGGGCCCAAGTACAAGGTTTAGCTCCTGCAAAAACAGCTTTAGAAGAACTCCAAAAAGATCTTAATGCTAATATTATTCCTGTCGCTGCTGCTGTTATACTTTTATGCTTAGCAATTGGTTACGCAGGCCGCTACATAGAAAAGGATACATTTGTACGCTGGGCGATTGGCGTTGTCATCGCTGGCTCAGCAACCCAACTTGCGAGCCTGTTATTCAAGGGGCAAGCGTAAGTCTATATAACGCATAATATTTTTATCATAAGGTTTTATATCTAATTATTATACACATATGAGAATCTCATATATTTTATAATAATAAATACAAAGTATTAATAAGAGCATTAATTAAGAGTAAAATATGAAAAAATTAATTGATTTCCGATTAAAAAATAACAACAGAATCACAGCAATTTCTTTGGCTATAAGTGTATTTTTTATAGTACATCCTGCGTATGCAAAACTAAAAGCTGAAGATGCTTTAAAAACTCTGCAAACAGATCTTACTACTAATATTATTCCTGTTGCTGCTGCCGTTATTCTTTTATGCTTAGCAATTGGTTATGCTGGACGTTACATCGGAAAAGATACATTTGTACGGTGGGCAATCGGTGTGATCGTCGCTGGCTCAGCAACCCAACTTGCGAGCCTGTTATTCAAGGGGCAAGTGTGAGTCTTTATAATACATAATGTTTCTAATGTGAGAGTTTATGTTTGATAAATTTAAACATATTATGTGATATTTCGTTTATATTAAGAATATACAAAGTATTGATAAGAGTAAAATATGAAAAAATTAATTAATCTCAAATTAAAAAATAATAACAAAATTATCGTAATTTCTGCAGCTCTAAGTGCCTTTTTTATAACGAATCCCGTATATGCAAATGTAAAATTAGATCCTGCAAAAAAGGCGTTAGATGCACTCCAAAATGACTTAAAAACGATTATCCCTCTCGCCGCTGCTGTTATACTTTTGTGTTTAGCAATTGCCTATGCAGGGCGCTACATTGGAAAAGATACGTTTGTACGGTGGGCGATCGGCGTTGTCATTGCTGGCTCAGCAACACAACTTTCTACACTGTTATTTACAGGTAACTAATGAACTGATATAATACATAATGTTTTTAAATTAAGAGTTTATATTTTCTAATTGTAACATATAAAGATAGTAATTTGTTTATGTTAAAAAATATAAAATATTCATGAAAATTTAATGAAAGTAAAATATGCGAAAATTAATTAATGTCCAAACACAAAATAACAACAGAATCATAGTAATTTCTACAGCTATAATTGCATTTTTTATAACACAGTCTGCATATGCAAGTGCAAAATTAGCTCATGCTGAAAAAGCTCTAGATGCTCTAAAAAAAGATCTTATTGATCACATTATTCCTGTTGCTGCTGCCGTGATACTTTTGTGCTTAGCAATTGGTTACGCAGGCCGCTATATAGGAAAAGATACGTTTGTACGGTGGGCAATCGGCGTTGTCATTGCTGGCTCGGCAACCCAACTTGCTAAACTGCTATTTACAGGTCAAGCATAAATTAGTATAATACGTAATGTTTTTAATGTTCGTTGATTATAGATTTGTACCAGTAATAATATCGCTCATACTACGAAAAAAGGAATATTATTTATAGCAACTTTAATTAAAAGGGGATAAAGGATATGAAACAATTAAATACGCTTCAATCAAAAATATGTAAGATTAGTGCTATTTTTATAACTTTTATTATGTTATTAATAACTAAATCTGCATATGCTCAGACGGAAACAAAGAGTCTAGATGTTTTCATAGGGATGCAATATGGATTAAGTATAATTATTCCTATCGTTGCTGCTATCGTTCTTTTATTACTTTTGCTTATTTATATATTTCGCATTATCGCAAGAGCTACATTTATGCGATGGGCATTCAGTGTCATTATTGCTGGTGCAGCTTTTTATATTAGCCACATATTATTTCACCTCCAGTGACGAGAACGTTCCATGAAATCGCAAGAAAAAAAAGAATTCCCCCTATTCAAAGGAGCAACACGTGTTCCAACGATATGGGGTGTCCCCATGATGCCATTTATCGTTATGGTTATGGGGGTTGCTGTTATTGCTATGACAGTAAGTATCTTTTTGTGGATTATAGCGCCTCCATTATGGTTTATTATGGTGCAAATTACTAAAAACGATGATAAGGCGTTTCGTATCTGGTGGTTATGGATCGATACTAAATTTCGCAATCGCAACAAAAGTTTTTGGGGCGCATCAAGTTATAGTCCCTCTGATTATAGTAAAAGGAGATAAACATGACAGCTGTTGAAAGCAGCAAACGCCTTGCATCAGAGGCACCTGTAAGCCTGTTTCTGCCTTATTCACATCATATTACAGATACGATTATTTCTACTAAAAATGCGGAATATTTGTCAATTTGGAAAATTGACGGGCGTTCGCATCAAAGCGCTTCAGAAGAAGATATTTTTCAATGGATAAAAGAGCTTAACAATACTCTACGGGGGCTTGCATCGGCCAATTTATCATTTTGGGCACATATTGTGCGCCGCCGTGTTTATGAATATCCTGATTCAACATTTGATCAAATGTTTTGCTATCAGCTTGATGAAAAATATCGACAAAGCTTTACTGGTTATAATTTGATGGTCAATGATTTATATCTGACTGTCATTTTTCAACCGATAGCGGATAAAATTATGTCGTTCTTTTCTAAGCATGAACGTGAAACGCTTGATCAAAAAAAGATGCGACAAGACACATGTATAAAAGAACTCAATGACATCAATCGTACTTTAGGTCAATCTTTAAACCGTTACGGTGCAGAACTTCTTGGTGCTTATGAAAAAAATGGGCATGCTTATTCTTCTGCACTTGAATTCCTTGGAATGCTTGTCAATGGTGAATATCGCCCTATGCCAATTTGCCATGACCGTTTTGCTGACTATATGTCTGTCAATCGACCTTTTTTCTCAAAATGGGGCGCTCTTGGTGAACTGCGAACAACCAGTGGAATGCGTCGATTTGGAATGCTGGAAATTAAAGAATATGATGCAACAACCAAACCAGGACAATTGAATGTTTTGTTGGAAAGTGACTTCGAGTTCGTATTGACGCAGAGCTTTTCAGTTCTCTCCCGACATGCTGCTAAAGATTATTTACAACGGCATCAGCGTAATCTGATTGATGCACGAGATGTGGCAACGAGCCAAATTGAACAAATTGACGAAGCACTAAACCAGCTTATCAGTGGGCATTTTGTCATGGGAGAACATCACTGCACATTGACGATCTATGGTGATACAATTCAACAAGTTCGCGACCATATGGCCAAAGCAAGTGCAGCATTACTAGACGTTGCGGTACTGCCCAAACCTGTAGACTTAGCAATAGAGGCTGGCTATTGGGCACAACTTCCTGGCAATTGGAAATGGAGACCGCGTCCTGCTCCGATTACATCATTGAACTTTTTATCATTTTCATCTTTTCATAATTTTATGTCAGGAAAACCTACTGGTAACCCATGGGGTCCAGCCGTCACAATTCTTAAAACAACCAGTAAAACACCGCTTTATTTCAACTTTCATGCCTCCAAACTTGAAGAGGACTCGACAGATAAACGTTTACTTGGTAATACCGCGCTTATCGGACAATCTGGTTCGGGTAAAACCGTGTTACTCGGCTTTTTGTTAGCACAAGCACAAAAATTTAAGCCGACAACTGTTGTTTTTGATAAAGATCGTGGCATGGAAATTGCCATTCGAGCGATGGGTGGAAAATATTTAACATTCAAGCCAGGCAGAAAAAGTGGTTTCAATCCTTTCCAACTCCCACCCACACAAGAAAATCTTATTTTTCTGAAACAATTTGTTAAAAAATTGGCAGAAGCTGGTGGTGAGGTCACGCATCACGACGAGGAAGAAATTAACAAAGCGGTTATGTCTGTTATGAGCAGTAACATTGACCAATCACTCCGTCGTTTGTCCTTTCTAGTACAATTTTTACCAAATCCACGTTTAAGTGATTATAATGCTCACCCATCTGTTCATGCTCGCTTACTAAAATGGTGTGAAGGTGGTGATTATGGGTGGTTGTTTGATAATCCCCATGATGCTCTTGATCTCTCAACACATCAAATTTACGGCTTTGATATCACGGAGTTCTTAGATAATTTTGAAACTCGCACTCCAGTGATGATGTATTTGCTTTACCGCACAGAAGGCATGATTAGCGGACAGCGATTTATGTATATCTTTGACGAGTTTTGGAAGCCTTTGCAAGATCCGTACTTTGAAGATTTAGCGAAAAATAAACAAAAGACTATCCGTAAACAAAATGGTATTTTTGTTTATGCAACACAAGAGCCTAGCGATGCCTTGGAAAGTAATATTGCCAAAACACTCATTCAACAGTGTGCAACTTACATTTTTCTAGCCAATCCCAAAGCAAATTATGAAGATTATACAAAAGGCTTTAAACTAACAGATGCCGAATTTGAACTCGTTAAAGGACTTGGTGAGTTTAGTCGCCAATTCCTCATTAAGCAAGGTGATCAATCTGCGCTTGCAGAACTGAATCTTGGTAAATTCCACCTGACACGCGATGGAAAAGCCATCGAACACGACTTTAGTGACGAGCTCTTGGTGTTATCAGGTACACCTGATAACGCAGAGTTAGCCGAAAGCATTATCGCAGAAGTTGGTGATGATCCAGCAATATGGTTGCCAATTTTCTTACAGCACGCAAAAAATGACAGGAGGGAAACATGAAAAAAAAGGTCATTTCAATAGTAGTTGTAATAACTTTAGGGATTTCAAACCCAGCGATGGCTTGGGTTTGGGGCGCTGGAGCGGCGGATTTGGGAGCATCAGTCCCAACGACGTGGCCCAATTTTTTTGGGAAATCATCTTCAAATAGATCAAAGTCTAAAAAAACTCCACAGCAAAAGAAAGCGCCATCTGATGCCCAACTTCTCGATATGCTAAAAAAACACCTTGAGGAAGTAAAAAAGATACACGAGTCTATAACGGGAAGCCAAAAATTCAATACTAAAAAACTTAAAAATGTACAAACAGATCACAGTAGCTTTTTTCTCAAAAATCCAGAGAATCTCTACAATAGAAATAAACCTTCTGCTCTATCTAAATCACTTGAAAATATTTTAAAAGAAGAAGAAATTCCTGTCACTATCCATGAATCTAGCAGTTTTATCAACAAGCGCATCCAATATGCAGCCATCACTGATAAAGCCGTAAGTTTAAAAACTTTTCAAGAAGCAAACAATCGTTTTCAGCAAATTGAAGAACTATTAAAAGAAATCACGACAACAAAAGATCTAAAAAGTATTGCCGAGTTACAAGCACATATAATTGGAATGCTTGCTATGCTACAAAATGAAACAGCAAAACTACAAATGGTTACACATTTACGCAATGCTGAACATACACTTATCAAACAACAGAAAGATAAGCATAACATAAAAATTTTGAATAGTAAAAACACGAAAATGCCTACCATAAGATTTATTAGGTAAAGCTTTTATAATAACATTTTGTATATTATTTCCCTGTATGCTCGTAAAAAGAAAACGTTAATGCGTAATACTCAATTCTCTCTCATAGATCGAAAAGGTCTACGAAGTTTCATTTTATCCTTAAAAAGTTCAACGAAAAATGCTTAAAAATCATATAAAAAGTTGAAAATTCGTTAAAGAGGAATTCCATGAACTTTACAGTTTTCACGCAACTTTTCAATAAAATTGATCAGATAACAAAAACATATGTCACGGATGTTTCCTCAAAAGCAATTGTTACAATTACACCCTTCGTTTCAATTGGAATCACTATCGCTTTCATCATCTACGGATGGCTTATCATCCGTGGCGCTATAGATATGCCACTTTCCGGATTCGTAAACCGTTTCCTGCGGATAAGTATTATTACTTCAATAGCTCTTACCACAGGACT
>NZ_JBHIRB010000029.1:0-8490 GCF_042196845.1 Bartonella sp. AA9NXGY | reverse complement strand
GATTTTACAACACAAGCATTATCATAAACCCAGCAATTGCCATCATGAGAAAGGTTATCTTCCTTTTCAATAAAGCCCCCTAAAGTACCTGCTTTAACATCAGCAAAGTCTTTTAATGCTTTAATGCGATAAAGGGTATGATTATTAATTACACGCGTTTCATTTGTGAGTGCAAACTTCTTTTGCATGAGCACAATTCCTTTATAAAAAGATTTGAATTTTAGAATGAAATGTTTAAAGGGGGGCGCCCCCGCCGCGCCCGCGCGTGTCATTTACGCAGCATCACTTTCATATTCGCTGTCATTATCATCGTCATAATACCCTTCAAAATCAGCATAATACTCATGACGATAATAATCATCTTCGCTACCAAACTCAGGATATGCATCATCACAGATATCTTCATTAGCTGTTAAAGAGGCATTGCTATGAATATATGAAGAACCAGAGATAAGAGCATCACAAATAACGGCATCATCAAAAACACGCGATTCATCACAAATGTAAGCAGAGCCACTTATTTTTGCATTGCCTCCGACATGAGCATCATCACAAATGACAGCATTATCGGAAATATGAGCATGATCAGTGACACGGGCGTTATCATAAATTTGTGCATTGCCTTCAATTACAACGGCGTTGTTAGCATGCGCATTGCCTGAAAGTTTTGCATTGTCCTTTAATGTCATACCTTCAAAAATAGCATTCCCATAAATTTGCGCATTACCATAGACATCAACAAAAAAGCTTTTTACTTTAGCATTTCCAAAGACGCGTGCATTTTGAAAGACCCGAGCTTTATTATACACCCAGCAATTACCTTCATGAGATAAGTTGCTTTCATTTTCAATATACCCCCCTAAATCGCCTTTTTTCACATCATCAAAATCTCTTAAGGCTCTAATTCGAGTTAAGAAATGACCATCGATATATTCACAATCATCAATAAATTCATATTTTTTTGCAGGCTCTTGTTGATTAACAGATGCGATTTCATTTGCAATGTTAGAGAGAACGGGGGTGTTTTTTGATATATTTGTCATATTTAAAACCTGTTTGAATAATATTGTTATTGACAGCCCAGAAGGGCGCCGGGTGCTAACAAACACGGCAAACAGTCCGTCGTTACACTTTTCTCATAAAGAGTATTGTATGGTGTAACCACACCCGACATAATCATTATATGCTAATCATAACATAAAAGACAGTCAGTATTTTAAAAGATGGGAAAGATTGTTTCGTAATCTACCCGCTGTTTGTTTAGTGTTGTTAAGCACTTGATTATTTATATAACAAAATACGTATTTATTGTCAAATAATATTTTATCTTTTTTGATATTTTTTGTATTTTTTTAGATGCGTTATGTATTGATAATATCATGTGCTTATTAATTGCTTCTTTTATATTTATGTGCTTTTAAAGCTATATTATGGGCTTTATGAAACGATTGTGTTGTTTTTTGAATTATACATTTATAATATTTATAAACGCTCTCATAATGCGTATTTTTATCTTTATAACCTATCAGTTTTTTTCACTAAATGATTTTTAATTTTTTTGTGAATTTTGTTTATAACACATTTGCAACTTAACAGTTTTTTATAGAGATGATCTTTATAACCAACGCATTCATTTGCATTTTTGCTTTATTCAAATAAGGCTGTTATTTTTACGCATTCTCTATAGCTGTTATATGCTTTATAGCCATGGTGTTATTTTTCATTTTCATGATAAAAATGATACATATGATAATTGTAATTTAGAGACTGTTATGAAAACACTTATGAAACTATCTAAAGAGGGATTGATAATTATAGAAATTAGCAAAATCCTTTTTAATAGGCTTTTGTTATTTTGATTAGTTCTTTTTAAAAGATAAAATTATATTTCTAGTGAGTGATTAACACGTGTCTTATGAAAAGCGTATGAAATTAAAAACTGATTACGTTATCAAAATCCCTTTTATGAATTTTAATCAGTTCTTTTGAATAGATAACCTTATGATTTAGAGAATGATTACAACGTGCTTTATGAAAATCATATGATCCTTTAAAGCTTTTCAAAAGATAGCTTGTAACTCATAAGAGATGCTATCAAGATCATTATAGTTATGAGTTTTGACGGGGTTTTGAGTTTTGAGGGTTGCTGCTATTATGTAAAAAAACGATAAAAAGCAAAAACGTTATTTTTCAATAGGTTAAGATTTTACAGATCTTAAAAAAACAACCCATATTGATAACACAACCTATAAATTCAACTAATAATATACGTTTTGAGGGGGTTTTGACGATTTTTACACCTTCAAAACCTATAAGCAAAATGAATATATATATAACTCTCCTTAAACAAAGCTTTTGAAAACAATAAAGCACTCATTTTAGATTACGATATAACCTCTTAAAGGCAATCCAAATAAGAGTATCTAAAAGTGCAAGTTTCTTCTTTTTAGAATAACGCATGATAAATTATCCTTTTAAAGATTGTATGCAAGCAATGTATAAAGGGGTATAGACTACAGTTATAAGCTCTATACCCCTTACGAGTTTATCATACCCATTTGTAAGCATGCTTTATAAGTTATTCAGTTTCTCTTAATACCAAATTTGGTAAGTTCTTAACGATTTTCATTGTTTCTAAACTTACGGTAATAACCCTTTGAAACAACTCCAAAGGATAAGCAGGGTTTCCAACGGTTTCAACAGCATAGCGATTGGCATCATTAACAATGCCGCTCTTTTTATCAGTCTTTACACATTGCCGTTCCATAACCCATTCAAGAGCGGGTTTACCATTGACGATATATTCATAAGCTTCAAGAGGGATATCTGTCATTGTGACATTGCTGTTGTAAAAAACTGTCGATTTATCTTTTACTTTACTATTCCCAAAAAAATTCATTTCTGTAACATAATAGAATTTTTCAGGATTAGGGATATCAGTGAGTTTTGGATCACCTTTTTTAAAGGTTACAGGATAAGGTTCTACAGTTTCATAGTTCATATGCAAATGCCCCAGTTCACGCCCTGCAGTTACAAATTTCCAAAAATCTTCAGTGCTCTTTACACAAGGGATACGAGGCAATTCTTTAGAGAGGTTATCAGCATAACGGGTGCGGTAATCTTCTGAATGCAAAATCCCGTAAACATAATAAAATAGATCATCTTTAGTGATAGTTTCATTAGGATAAGCGGCTTTAAAATGTGCTAATCCTTCATCCGTAATGGCATCACGGCGTTGTAAACCAGCTGTTTTGTTTTCCTCTATAGAGTTTGTAAATAAATGGGATTGCTTTTCACTTTTCTCTTTTAAGGATACAATATCTTCATAAAGATATTGCGGAAAGCATTGACCGTTTTCTATCACCTGATAATCAGACACAGCTTTAATCATAAGAACAGAAAAGGTTTTTTTTGCTCCTATGCCTGTAAGTTGTATCATTTTATTTTCAACTGATTTTCCTATAGGAAATATACATGGCATTATGGAAACTCTATCGTTGAAAGCACGATTATAATAGAGCCATTGTTTTGTAAAAGGGCGATAAATACTTTGAATAAAGCACGTCTCCTCGAACTCAAATAATTTTTCTCTTATAAATTCTCGTTTAAGAGTACTACTCCAACTGATCTTTGTAGCATCAGCGTTAACGAAATTGTCTATAGCCTTTTCACGTATTTTGCGATCAACATGTCCATAAGCTTCGTTAAAGCGCTCCACTTCGCTATTATAGAAGTTAATCATGTTGTACATGTTTTTTGATAAAGCATTACGACTTGAGTTGTATGCCCACGCATCACGACTGGTTAGAACGCCACAGGAATAAGTTTCAAAAAGCTTTGTATCATGACCTTTCTTAACACCTAAAGCTAGAAATGTCTTGAAACTGTCATCACGTTGATTTATCCAATCATTATGCCTATCCGGTGTAATTATTTGCCAACCTTGTTTACTCCGTGTAATACCATTAATGCTACCAAATTTTTTAATTGTCTTAAGCTTTTCTTCTCTATTGAGATAATCTCCAATATCACGGAAATATATTTTCCCATGTTGTTGTGCATTTGGATTTTTAACCAAAATAGAAATCGCTATAGGGGCACGAGAACCTTCACCAAAAATTTTTCCACCTTCTTTGCGAGAAAGTTCTCCAGAGGTTCGTTGATTACCACGTAAATGAAAAATATAAAGGCTGCTAAATTCTTCAACGAGGCATTTGCGTAAGCCATCCATAGATTTTGTATCTATAAAACTTGCATTTGTAACAAAACCAATCACACCACGGTCTTTTATACGGTCACTTGCCCAGCGAATGGCGCGGATGTAACTATCATAAAGCGCCTGCATAAGACTTGCTTTTGAATGAGCGGCATAAGTGTCACCAATACGTTTATTTAATATGGGATAGGGAGTGTTCTTTGCATTGTCGTTTTCGCTTTTTTGTCCTATCGAATAAGGAGGGTTACCAAAAATAACTTCGATATCCAGTTTCTTTTGATGCTCTAAATATTCACTGTTTTCTTTGAATAATTTTTGCAGCAGATTCTTTTCTTCAAGCATCCGAAACGTATCAGTCAAACCAATATGCTTGAAAGGGATATATTCTCCTTTCATGATACTATGATAGGTCGATTCAATGTTAATCGCTGCTATGTAATAGGCAAGTAAGACAATCTCATTGGCATGGATATCATAACGGTATTTATATTCCATATCCTCTGGTTTGATGAGATCTGATTGTAAAAGCCGTGTAATAAAGGTACCCGTTCCCGTGAAAGGGTCAAGAATAGAGACACCCCGTGAACCAAGGCTTTTTCCAAATTCATTGCGTAAAACATCATCAACAGAATGAATGATAAAATCCACAACCTCAATGGGCGTATAAACAATTCCTAATTTTTCTACCGTACGCGGAAAAGCATGACGGAAAAATTCATTATAAAGCTTTACAATTAAGTTTTGTTGTGCTTCAAGACTTGTAGTTCCTCGTGTGTAAAATTGTACATTCCTAGAGATAGTTCTGAAATCTTGAGATTCTTCTTTAAGAGTAACTTTATCAAGGATATTAAGTACACGTTGTAAAGCACAAGAGACGGGATTTTCTTGAACAAACTGATGCCCCTCAAACAAAGCATCAAAGACTGGACGCGTCACAAGATGTTGTGCAAGCATTTCAATCGCATTTTCTTCGGAGAGGGTCGTGTTTAAATTGTTACGTAATTCGGTCATAAAACCATTAAACACCCGCCGCGTTTCCGTTTCTGATTTTGTTAAAACTTCGGTTAAGCGTGTGATATGATTTTGAGCAAGATCAGCAACATTGGTTGCCCATCTTTTCCAATAGCTAGGGTCGTAATTTCTCTTAACAATAGCTGCTCTAATGACATCCGGATATTGAGAAAAAAGGGATAATTCTTCTTCTGGTTTATATCCGTGAAAGGATTCATAAGTTGGTGATCCAATGTTCAGTCCTGAATATTCTGATTTTGAGCGTATAGGTAAGTCATCAATAACCACAGTTGTATCTTCTGAGGTAGCCTTTTGAGAAGGAACAATAATATCAAGGGCATAGCTTACGTCCTGTTTTATGGACATATGGTGGATTATTTTATTAAAACTCTCATCATGGGCACGCAAAGCATTGACGACTTGCCAGATGACATCATATTTTGGATTATTTTCCAAGGCTTGTACTGGTGGAATGCCAGCCGGTACTCCAACGGGTAGAATGATATAGCCTCTTTTCTTACCCTCTGCTCGACGCATGACACGGCCTATTGCTTGAATAATCTCAATTTGACTTTTTCGCGGGTGTAAGAATAGAACAGCATCAAGAGCAGGAACATCAACACCCTCAGAAAGACAGCGTACATTGGTTAGCACACGACACGTATTTTCCCCCGCATCTTCCTTTAACCAGTCAAGTTGTTTTGTACGCTCTTTAGCACTAAAGGTTCCATCAATATGGGCAAGAGTACAGTTAAGAGGGGGAGTATCTTTATAGTTTTTATGAAGGGCGTGCAAAGATTCTTGAACTTTTTCTTTTTTGAATTCCTTGCATATGCGTTTAGAAGTATCAATATCTTTGCAAAATGCTAAAGCTCTACGCATGGGATTGGGGTCATCTTCAAGATCAAGTTTCAGATCCATTTTGGTAAGGGCTCTATAACAGCCATTAATCTTGGTCCTATCGTCAAGAATAAGTTCATAATTCTTATCGGTAATAAGATGTTGAATGGATTGGCTTACTTCTTTTTCATTGACAACTAATATGATAACTTTACAAGGTGATAACAGTTTATGTTCTAGAGCTTCCGCAAATGTATAATGATGCAGTTCTTTGCCATAAATTTTTTCGTCATCCATAGAGGCAAGAACAGTATCAGATAGGTCAGCTTTCCTTTTTATCTTATCTGTAAAGATTTTGGGGGTTGCTGTCATATATAGACGTTTTTTACCCCGAATGATTCTGTTATCATGAACCTTGATAAATTCAGATTCACGCTTGTCTGTTCCTAACACAGCCCCAGTTGTTCTATGTGCTTCATCGCAAATGATTAGATCAAATTCGGGTAAACCATGCTCTTTTTGCGCATCTGAAATCACTTGGATAGAATGGTAAGTTGAAAACACCACCGTCATTGCATCTGCTAGGTTTTCGCAAGCTTCTTTGGCAAGGGTTTGGGCATCCGTGGTAGCAGGGAGAACAAGATCTGATGTTTCCATGCCAACAATATCATCTTGGTTCTTACGACGCTTGCCTACTTTTGTATCCGAACACACAGCAAAAGAACGCAAAGGTACTTGTGCATCGGCTGTCCATTCACGGATTGTTTGTGAGACTAAAGCCAGAGAAGGGACCAGAAACAAAACACGCTTGCCTTTCCCAGCAAGGGTTTCTGCTATCTTCAAACTGGTGAAAGTCTTCCCCGTACCACATGCCATGATCAGCTTGCCACGGTCTGCTTCTTTTAAACCTTCACAGACTTTCTTGATGGCTTCTTCTTGATGGGAATGAGGCTCTTTGGTTGATTTCAGAACCACTTCTTGTTTTGTTGCAAATATTTGCCAATCTATCCGACTGTTTTCCATATGACGAAGGTCAATGCGATAAACGGGTATCGCTTGTCCTTTAATCATGGTATTCACATTGTCACTTAATTCCACTTCTGTGCTGTCAACGAGAAGACGATATTTAAAGATGTCTTTTCCAGATGCCGCGATAAAGCTATCAATATCCTTTTTACTGATCTGATGATCTGCTTGATAAAACTTACATTGAATAGCGACATAACCCTCTTGATTGCGAAGTTTGGCAACCAGATCAATGCCGATATCATTTTTATTCCAACCTTCACGCTCTTTCGCCCATTCATAATAGCTCTCAACTTTTTCATATCGCCCATAGTGGAGAGGGTCATACATAAGATATTTTGTCACAAAATCTTCAAACAGTTTCCCTCGTAGAGCATTTGATGTTGCCTGTTCACGATAGGATTGTAAAAGGGAGCGTAAAGTGATGTGTTTGTTATCATACTTAATAGATTGCAGCATATTGTAATAAAAATCCCTTGCCTTATGATATGATCAATAATCATCAAAAGAATCAAAACGAATTCAATTAAATGCATTTAAAGCAAATAACGATAAAAATGGGAAAAAACTGCTAAAAAAGCCGATATTTTTTCAAAAGGGGTTTAAAAGGCTGTTTATCAACAGCCCATGGCATAGGATAAGATCAGCAAAGTAGTAAAATTTGCTGTTCGTTTCACGTGTTCATCAAGACAAATGAACTATGTGCTTTTAAAATATCATAATGAGTATTTTGATAGGTTTTATGAGTCACTAAAATAGTCTATTTTGTCAGTTTAATTTACTGACACAAACTGACAAATATATATTATGGATTGTATTTAAGGTTGTATTGTCGATATAGGTTGTATCATTAAAATACTAACATATTGAAATATAATGTTTTTAATTTTCTCTCATTAAAAAAAATAATATAGGAGCTAGAATGAACTGACAAGACTGACAAAACTCTTCTGATAAGGTCACTCAGATCATTTGCTTTTGGAAAAAAGTTCCTTGATGAGAATGCCATAAAAAGAGTTTTGCGTGGTTATCTTAAAGACTTCAAAAGAGATTTCTTATTGTTTTCTATGATGGTTTTTGACGACAGAATGTGCTTGATAGCACGATGTCTCGTTTATATGCGTGTTGAGTGGTTTAGAGGAGCTGGAGAGTGAATTTATCTCTAATTATTGATAAATATATTGTAGCATTAAACTGGGGATATTAATGTATTAACCATTGACGGGCTAAACAGTTTTGTTTAGAGGTTTTTTCATATAAATGTGGGGGAGAGATCTTCAGCAGTTAAAATAAAGCAGTTTTTGGGTGTCACTTTTCTTTGGTCACAGAGGCATGTGCTTTTGTTAAAAGCGTTATAGGGCAGTGGCTGTTTTGAGTGGATTTATTAGCGGTTCCAT
>NZ_JBHIRB010000028.1:0-8893 GCF_042196845.1 Bartonella sp. AA9NXGY | reverse complement strand
TCATCAAAGAGGTTTTGTGCAATATCGGCTTTGCCTTGGCTTGAGTCTGGTCCATAGGCACGTAGTGTATACATATCCGGTAAGCCACCTCTTGTGGTATAACCATTTACCAGTTTGAAAGAGTTTTCTTCTGCTTTTCCAGAAACTTGAATGAGTGAAAGACCACGGACATTGGCAGCAGCAGAGGTATTTGCTTCGATATTGTTCTCTTCTAAGCGCCCCGTGACATAAACTGATGTGTTGCCAGAGACATCCCCATGGATCAAAAGTCTATCGGTTTTTTGGTCATTTATTGCAGCACCATCACTCCAAGCCGTGTTGAAGTAAATCTTTGCATCACCCGTTGCATTGTAGACTTCTTGCGTGTCTGGTTTACCAGAACCTATATGCAATGTTTGGTAATGCTCTTCTGTTGGTTTCTCAAAAACAATGGAGCTGTTATCGAGATTAAGCACAGAAACATCAGAACGAGATCTTTGAGCGATATCAAGCAGATTGCCATCATCATCTTTTTCGTTTTTGCTGATTTTCAACG
Source organism: Bartonella sp. AA9NXGY (assembly GCF_042196845.1). Classification (NCBI taxonomy): domain Bacteria; kingdom Pseudomonadati; phylum Pseudomonadota; class Alphaproteobacteria; order Hyphomicrobiales; family Bartonellaceae; genus Bartonella; species Bartonella sp. AA9NXGY. The sequence continues at coordinate 8,358 of NZ_JBHIRB010000028.1, read as the reverse complement.
TCCATGTTGTATCGTTTTTCAGATCAAAGCGTACATTTCTGTCTTTAGCAATATTTGCTCTGCCTTCTAGAGTAGACTGATCAGTGCTTAAGGTGAAGGTGCCGTTGGAGATCGCTTTAACCTCTTTACCATCCCACAAATCTTTATCTTTCCATGACGTTTTGTCCCAAGCAATACCATTTCCTAGTAAAACATCGGCATGGACCTCTGATTTTTTAAGATTGACTGTGCCGATTGATGGAGCTGTAGTATCTTCGATACTTTTTTCAACAACAGCTCCAATGAAAATTCCTGTGCCATTTTCAGCATGAAGCTCTGCATTGGTCAGATTGATCTCATTACTATGATATTTTTGTGGATCATGCGAGCCATTTGGATTATCATCGGAGAAAGTTGCGAATTGTAAACCGGCAACTTCTGCTGTGGCAGAAACATCTGTCAGATCAATATGTCCGCCATTTATTACAACCAGCGCAGCCATTTTTGCTTCTATTTTATTTTTCTTCCCATTCTGAGGAGCGTCGGATTGGGTATCTAGACCTTTAGAATTAGTATCAATAGCGCCATTAATCATCTTAATTGTGCCATCTTCACCAGTAGCGAGACCAATACCAACATTTTGAATAGTTGTTTTGCCATTTAATTCAACTATACTATCGGCCTCCCAAGTGCTTATACCAACGGTTTCTTCTTCGGACTCACCACCAATTATTGTTAAATCTCCGGTAATGATTTTACTCCCATCATCTGCATAAAGACCTTCATCAAAATTTTGAATGGTTGTTTTGCCAGTTAACTGAATTTCACTCCCAGAGCCCGATGTCCATACACCAGATCGTGCTTCATTGGGGTTATCATTAATTGCTTTACCACTGACTATTGTTAAATCTCCGCTAACGATTTTGCCACCATTAAAGGCTCTAAGACCGACAAAAACTTTTTCAATGGTTGTATGACCCTTTAATTGAACTTCACTATTGGGATCAATGGCTATTATACCAGAAGTACCGTATTCTTGGTTTTCATAAGCAGTTATTGTTAAATCTTCGCTGGTGATTTTACCACCTTTTTCTGCTCTCAGTCCATCTCTAACTTTTTCAATGCTTGTTTTGCCTTTTAATTCAATTATGCTTCCAAAGCCATTGGCATTTGCACCGTTTCCGAAGTTATTGGTTGTTAGAGTAACATCCGTAATTTCAATACGTCCACCATTTTCTGTAAGTAATGCGCCTTCATGTCCATTCCAATTTCCTCCTATGACAGCTCCTCCTTTCATTGTGATCTTGGATTCTATACCATCTGCATGGAGTGCATTACCCTTAGATGATGCGACTGTAACATTGTTGTTTAAAGTAATGATGCTGCCATTTTGAGCAGATATTGCTGTATTTTTTGCACGAAATGATCCTCCAGAGATTGTTATTGTCGAGTGATCATCTGCAAATATGCCTTTTAGTGCTTGAGTAACGGTTACATTGTTCAAGGTTACTGTGCTGTTTTTAGCACTTATTCCTAAGGATAGTGAACTGTTATCGTTTTCACTCGATATTACCACGTCTTCCAGCTTGTTTTTTTTACTCTTACTGTCAGAAAAGGAAGCACCAGTGCTAGATAAAATGCCAGATGAGGAGGCCTCCATTCCAGAATATGTAATTGTTCCCTTAGTCATTTGAAGTGTAGCACCGTCTTTGGCTTCAAGGCCTAAGAAAATACCAGAACCAGTGCCTTTAATGGTTGTGCCATCCAGTAACTCAATCGCACTGTTAGCACCTTCTGCTGTTACAGCATAGACGGTTTTGTTTGTGCCTTGGTTTATATCTTTATTCATAACAATGGTTAAATGTTTTCCAATGATTTTGCCACCGCCTTTTGCGTGAATAGTTTCGTAGGTTTTATCGGATACTTCTTGTTGTTTTCCCTCAGAAACTACGAGGGTTTCAGCATGTGCACTGAACTGGATATTGAACAGGATAATAGCGGCTGCAGCTGTGCATGATAAAAGGGATGTTTTATACACTAGTATTCTCCTTATGATAGCCCCCAAATATTCATTTCCCCGCGAACTTCATAAGAAGAAGTGAAAATGGATAGTTGTTATTAATTTCAGTAATTGTTTTTATTTGGTAAGACATTTTTGGTTTTTTGTCAAAATTAAAAAATAATTGATATTAATTATGTCTAATACAAAATGTATTTATAATGGATTTTATTTAAAGAATTATAATTTTGAATATTATTATTCAGAGAAATATTGTGAGATACTGATATAGTGGTACCATAACATCTTTTACCTGATGGTAGATGACGCAAATTGGGGTTATGAGGGAACAAAAAAGGATGTAGAAGAAGCTAGTAAAAAAGCTAACTTACTTGGGCTTAAAGTGGGCTTTCATCTTTCAACACAGTGGTATTAATTTATTTCTAATAGACTTCTCTTTTTTTCAAAGTAGGAAGTACTCTTCATTCACTGGGGATAGAAGTGCTCTGTTGCGTTTGTTGTGTCTTGTCTTGGGGATTTTCGTAAAGAACTAAGTATAAAGAGGGAAGGGTGCTTTAAAAGGAAAAAGGATGACTTTAATGTACAAAAAAGGCAGTATATTGTGCTGCCCTTTTTGTTAAATTGAATAGAATGAATAGGCTATTTTTACAGCCTTGATTTAAAACAGATAGCGTATGCCACCTGAAAAGCTTGCACCACTTATACCAGTTTTCTGAAGCTTTTGTCGATAGCTTACATCAGCGTAAAGAGAGAAATTGTGAGACAGTTGTGCATTGATGCCAACGCCGCCCTCAATTGCTGTTCCCATGGGATCAAGGTCAAAATCTCTGCCAATCTGGATGGTACCATCATCACCAAAGGTTTTGATCAAGTTTGCTTTTCCATAGAAGGAAATGGCAGGACCATTTTCAGTGGTCATAATGGTTTTGGTTAAACGTCCACCAACACGGATCAACCATTGAGAAGGATTGTTCATATCAATTTTTAAATTATCAGCATCTTCAATGGTATCAAACATCAAATGTTGATAAGCAAGTTGTATTTGGGGCTCGAAGGTTAAACCTTCCATTCCGGTAGAAAATTGTTTGCCAACGGTGGTGGAAATACTCAACATTTTTACATTGTTCAATTTCGCGGTTTTACCAATGATAGCATTGGTGATATCGCCCTTTATTATCCCATAGGATAAAAGCGTATCGATATAGAAACCACTGTCATGTTGTACACTACCATAGGCAGTGAGAGACCATTTATCTAGGGTGCTTTTACTTGCATCCTGCATCTCTTTTGGAGTGAAAGACAGCTGCCCATAGGTACCTATAAGACCGAAATGTGTCGTGGTATTTTGTCCTTCTAATGCCGCTAATGTGACACCGGCTTGGAGAGCAGCATAGCGAATATCAGCACCATAACCATATTTAAGGGGACCGCGTTTCGAGGATAAGGTTCCTGTACCCCCATAGGTAGAGAGGAAGAAACTGTTTTTTAGATTTTTCTGCTCTCCCAAGACTGTTGTTCTCATATTGGCTAAAAGTGCATTTTGCTTGGCCATATCGGCCAATCCAGTATAAAAGAGGGCATTTGGCATAACCAAATAGCTTGCCATTTGTGGTACAACTGCTCTTACTTTTGAATCGGGGTCAAGAAATTCAGGCTGCAAGCGGAAGTCCCAGAAATCTTTATCCTTTTCATCGAATAAGTTTTGGTTAGCATTGGCCTTGCCATAACTTGATACTGGTCCATAGGAAGTTAGCGTATATTTATAAGGAGTTCCTCCTATGGTGGTATAGCCATTTTTCAATTTAAAGGAGTCTTCTTTTGCTTCTCCAGAAACTTGAATAAGTGAAAGTCCACCTATATTTGAAGGAGGAGAAGCATTTTCTACACTCTCGTTATCCTCTGAAACACTTTTGACATAAACTGTTGTGGTGCCTGCTACATCACCGTGAATGAGAAGCCTATCGGTTTTTTGTGCATCTATTGCAACACCATCACTCCATATAGCGTTGAAATGAATTTCTGCCTTACCAGAGGCATTATAGACTGCTAGAGTGGTTGGTATTCCAGATCCTACATGCAATGTATGATAATGATCTTCTACCAGCCCATTGAAAACAATAGAACTATCATTGAGATTGAGCACAGAAATATCAGAACGTGACCTTTGAGCAATAGCAAGCAGTTTTCCATCATCATCGGTTTCTTTTGTACTGGTTTTCAATATCCATGTTGCCTTGTTTGTCAAATCAAAGCGTACAGTTCTGTTTTCTGCAATTTTTGCTCTTCCCTTTAATACGGAGTGATTAGCATTTAATGTAAAAGCAAAATTATTTTCTTTAGTTGAAGCTTTTGCTGCTAATAAAATATCGGCACTGATTTCTGAATTTTTGAGATTGGCTATACCGATTGATTGGTCTGCGTTAATTCCAATACTATTTTCAGTGCGAATCTTTGTATTTGTCAAGTTGATTTCTAAGGCGTTATCGTCCTCGGATTTATCAAATATTATGCCACTGTTTTCTGCTGTTGCAGAAACATTTGTTACATCAATATATCCGCTATTTTTTACAACAAATGCTGATCCTTTTGCTGCTACGGTCCCTCCATTCATTTTAATCGTGCCACCGTTTTCTGCATAAAGTCCGATGAAAGTATTGCTAATCGCTGTATTTCCATGCAATTCAATTAAGCTGTAAGGATTGCTGGCAGCTGCACCGTATCCGTTGCCATCCATTGTTGTTAGAGCAACGTCTGTGACCTTAATATGTCCACCATTCATTGCAAACAATGCCATGGTTTTTGCAGTTACTGTTCCACCAGTCATTATAATTGTGCCACTATTTTCTGCATCAAGTCCGGTTACAGCATTATTAATTGTTGTCTTTCCATATAATTCAATCAAGCTTTCAGGATCGGTTGCAGCAGCACCATAGTTACCATTTGTTGTTGTTAAAGCAACATCTGTGACTTTAATATGCCCACCGCTTTTTGCAAGCAATGCCATGTTTGTTGCGGTTACAGTTCCTCCCGTCATTGTGATTGCACCACTGTTTTCTGCATTGAGCCCGATGAAAGCATTATTAATCGTTGTCTTTCCATCCAATTCAATCAAGCTTTCAGGATCGGAGGTAGCTGCTCCGTATCCGTTACCATACATCGTTGTTAGAGCAACATCTGTGAGCTTAATATGTCCTCCGCTTTTTGCAAGCAATGCCATGTTTGTTGCGGTTACAGTTCCATCTGCCATTGTGATAGTACCACTATTTTCTGTATAAAGTCCGATGAAAGCATTATTAATCGTTGTCTTTCCATGCAATTCAATCAAGCTTTCAGGATCGGAGGTAGCTGCTCCGTATCCGTTGCCATACATCGTTGTTAGAGCAACATCTGTGAGCTTAATATGTCCTCCGCTTTTTGCAAGCAATGCCATGTTTGTTGCGGTTACAGTTCCACCCGCCATTGTGATAGTACCACTATTTTCTGTATTAAGCCCGATGAAAGCATTATCAATTATTGTCTTTCCATATAATTCAATCAAGCTGTCAGGATCAGTGGTAGCTGCACCGTATCCGTTGCCATCCATTGTTGTTAGAGCAACATCTGTGACCTTAATATGTCCACCGTTTGCTGCAAACAGTGCCATGTTTGTTGCGGTTACAGTTCCATCCGCCATTGTGATAGTACCACTATTTTCTGTATAAAGTCCGATGAAAGCATTATTAATTGTTGTCTTTCCATGCAATTCAATCAAGCTGTTAGGATCGCTGGTAGCTGCACCGTATCCGTTGCCATCCATTGTTGTTAGAGCAACATCTGTGACCTTAATATGTCCACCGCTTTTTGTAAGTACTGCCGCGCTTTTCCCAGTTACAGTTCCACCCGCCATTGAGATAGTGCCACTATTTTCTGTATAAAGTCCGATGAGAGCATTATTAATTGTTGTCTTCCCATCCAATTCAATTAAGCTTTCAGGATCGGTGGAAGCTGCACCGTATCCGTTTCCGTCCATCGTTGTTAGAGCAACATCTGTGATCTTAATATATCCACCGTTCATGGTAAACAATGCTGCGCTTTTTGCAGTTACAGCTCCTCCCGTCATTATGATGACACCACTGTTTTCCGCATCAAGTCCATTTATAGCATTAGTAATCGTTGTCTCTCCATCCAATTCAATAAAGCTGTAAGGATCGGTGGAAGCTGCCCCGTATCCGTTTCCGTCCATCGTTGTTAGAGCAACATCTGTGACCTTAATATATCCACCTTTTTGTGCAAATAATGCTCTATTTCCTGCAGTCACTGTCCCTCCCATCATTATGATTGTAGAGAATAAACCGTCTGCATAGAGTCCATCACCATCAGATGATGTAACTTGAACGCTGCCTTCTTTACTATTGGCTAAAGTAATGAAGCTGCCGTTCATTACGTATAGCCCTGTGTGTTCTCCATCAAATGCTCCTCCTAATATCGTTACTTGTGAACCATCTTCTGCCGATATGCTGGTGTCTGCTTGCGTAATGGTTACATTTTCTAAAGTGAGATGACTTCCGGCAAAGGCCGTTATTCCTGTGTATAAAAACTCTTCTTTTTCATTTTCTAATTCACTTTCCCATCCAGGGTCTAATTCATTGTCCGATGTTTTCACACTTTCTAGCTTGTCTTGATCACTTATGCTGGTATTTGCATAAGTAATGGTTACATTTTCTAATTTGTTTTTATCGCTTTTACTCTCATTGAAGAACGCACCAGTTTCAAAAGCCGTAATGGTTCCTCCAGTCATTGTGATTGTGCTACCGTTTGTTGCATAAAGCCCAATTACAGCGTCATTAATTACCGTATTTCCGTGTAGTTCAATTGTGCTGTCAACATCATTAGCTATTGCACCGATTCCGGTGCCATCTTTTTTTAAAGTAACATCTGTGACGTCAATATGTCCGCCATTTTCTGCAAGTAATGCTGTATTTTCTACAGTGACTGATCCTCCTATCATTGTGATTGTGGATTGTGCACCATTTGCATAGAGTCCGTCACCATGAGATGATGTAACTTGAACACTGCCTTTTTTATTATCGGCTAATTCACTATAGGTTAAAGTAATAGCGCTGCCTTCCGTAGCAGATATTCCTTTGAGTTCTCCATCAAATGCTCCTCCTAAAATCGTTATTTCAGAATGATCATTTGCAAATATACTGGTGTTTGCTTGCGTAACCGTTACGTTTTCTAAAGTAACTTTGCTTTTGTTGTCGGCATTTATTCCCTTGTCCATGAAGTGGTCATCTTTACCGCTTGATATTGTTACACCTTCCAGCTTGTTTTTATCATTCATACTGTTTTCGAAGAAAGCGCCAATTTCAGAAACCGTAATAATGCCTCCAGTCATTTTGATTGTAGCATCATCTTTTGCATTAAGACCGAGACGAATGTCAAAATCAGTTCCTTTAATGGCTGTGTCTTGCAGTAATGTAATCGCACTGCCAAAACCGTCAGCTGTTACAGCATAAATATCCGTGTCTTTATTCCCAACCACAGTTAAATGTGTGCCGGTAATTTCCCCGTTGTCTTTTGCATGAATAATCTCATACGTTGTGTTAGATACTTCTTTTTTCTCGCCGGAAACTTCAAGAGTTTCAGCATATACATTGATATGGGTGTTGAATAGCATGACAGCTATGACAGCTGTGCAGCATAAAAGGGATTTTTTACACATCAAGATTTTCCTAACTTATAAGAGCCACACACTCTTCCCCCGCTTATAAGAAGGATATCAAATGGATGGATATTTTAGAGATGGAACGTGAATAGGATATTTTTATTTTTGTGTAAAGTATAAATTAACTTATACATTTAATATATAATGTATTATATTTAAATTCATTTAGTATTAAATGAATACATTATGTTAATATTATATAAGTATTATAAGTTTTTCTATTTAAGATATGTGTTATGTTTGCATAAAACTTGTTGCTTATGCTTAAAGAAAAGGAGTAGGCAAGAAAATTTCAAAAAACTGTATGCTTGAGCCTGATAGAGATCTCTTCCAACATCATGAAACCAAAGATGATACCATAGCTTTCATGTTTTTCTTTAACACGGTTACGATAAAATAGCGCTCATTGATTTTTCAATCGACTTTTAGTTTTTTTAAGGGATATTTTTACTAGTTAAAAGCGCGATATTTTATTGTCTTGAGTTTTTTAACTAATTTTCTTAAAGAAAAATGTTGGCGGTGTGTACTGGTAGAAAAGAATAGGGGAGAGATAAAAAGGCAGCATATTGTGCTGCCCTTTTTATTAAATTGAATAGAATGAATAGGCTATTTTTACAGCCTTGATTTAAAACTGATAGCGTATGCCGCCTGA
>NZ_JBHIRB010000027.1:0-9158 GCF_042196845.1 Bartonella sp. AA9NXGY | reverse complement strand
TAAGAAGCTTCAATGGTGCCATATTGCGTGCGTGGCTCTAATGTGAATTCCCAGTTGGAACAGTCGTGCTTATGGATTGCTAATGCTGGTAAATTGTCACCGCTTAAAAATAAAAACTTATTGTCCTTGATCAAAAAACGTGCCCGCATGCGATCGGCAAGGCGGGTTAAAAAATCAACAGCCGATTGATCTGTACGAATCACATAAGGCAAAGTTTGTTGAGTGAACTGAGGACTGACCTTTTCTTGATAGCCATGGCGTTTGGCAAGTGTCTCCACAATCTCACCAACAGTTTTGTGATCAAAATGTTCACTCACCTGTTCTTTGAGCTCTTTACGCATCGAGGCGCTTTTGCCACAAAGGCGCAAAATCTCTCCATCACTGCCACCACAACTTACAACCGATTCGACAACAAAACGCCCCATAAAGGCACTGATGCTGTTCTCATAGCCAAAAATCACTTGCAGAGTGCTGTTGCTTGAGGGAACCTCTAAATCATTGCCACTATCATCAAACTCTGCTTCAAATATATCGGCTTCATTACCGGCATGGTCCGTGATAGTTGCGGTTAAAAGACGCTGGTAAAAAACCTCATGAACAGGTTTGTCTCCCACCTTGACCACAATAAAAGGGTGTGTACGCATTAATCCCATAACCGCTTCACCATGCTTTGAGGATTAGACAACACAAATTCAGGCAGCATGACCTTTAAGCCCCGTGGTAAAAACACACCATATTTGGCAATCTCTGGATTGGCTTCCAGTGTGGCTTCTAAATAGCCGTTTAGTCCCCCAACTTGAGAACGGTCCCCTAACACAGCCATGACATGGTGAAAGCAAAGGAGATCGAGGCTCATATCCTCTAGCTCTACAACAACATGTTTTTCTGGTATCTTCATAGAGTTTGTCCCTCTTGGTAATACCCCATTTGATATTGTCCCTCTTGGTATTGTCCTTGTGGTTTTCCGCCATTAAAAAAGGGCAAGAGCGTAATGGAATAGCGGATGCGCTGGGATTGACCAGAGCGACTGATATAGTCATGGTCTTTATTGATCGTGGTGATTACTACGGATCCATGGAGAAGGACACTATAGGTCGTATCATTAATCCAACGAAGCATCTGGACCGGCTTTGCTCTTCGGATAGTTGTAGTGATGGCATCTATCGCTACCCGGTCACCAAATTCTTCTGGAAACCAAACCCCATGAATGGTTTTTGCATCATTGCCATAGCCGGTAAATTGCAAACTGGGTGCCTTGCCAAAACGCTCCATACAAACCCATGAGGCAGAAAACTCTTCTTCAAAAGATTGGAAATTCAGCCAGTCCACATAAAATTGATGCGGTCCTAACATCATCAAAGGATCTCTCATAGACGCCCTCCCCTCATTCTGTCCCGCCATGCAGCGCATTGGCACGTGCCCGTTGCAAAGCATGGGCAACCGCACGACCAGTGGCCATGGGTTCACGCGCCCCATTGACATGCACCGTGACATTTTGATTGTGTGTGATGGGGGAGTGATCTTTGCTTTTTGCTTCTGTGAAAGGGGAATTTGCATGCCCCGCCCCCGCAAATTGCACGATGGGTTGGATGGCTGTTTTACCCCCCAAAAAACTTGGCAAAAACTCTCTTACATCAATGGAACCAATCCACCCCTTAATGCGGCTAGGCAAAGATTTACAAAAATCCATCAATTGTGAGATAGACGACATAAAGCCATCGACAATCGAATTAGCCAGATCTTCGCCCGCTTGTTCCATACCAGCCTTGGCAGCATCCGAGAGCTTTTCCTGTGTAAAAAAACTCTTTCTAAACTAGAACTTCTTAAAATCCCCTTTTTACACCTCTCTCAAAGAAAAGATAAAACTGCCAAAACACGTGAGAGTCATCTAAGGATAATTGCATGAGACCATAACAGCTATAAACAGACTCCAATATTTGTATCATATTATTGTAACGATTTACTTACGTATAAAAGAAGAAGATAAAATTGTAATACAACTAAAAGTTCATACGGTTAATCAAGAGAAATTATACAGCATCACAAAACATCAATTGTTTGAAGATTATAAGTAAAAAATTAATCAAAATAAAAAGCTTTTCTTATGAAAAAGAAAAGAGTTGCCCATGAGTAGATATTATAAACTCTAACAAAGGGCATAACTTGATAATTATACTGCAACAAACTAATAGAAACAACCTTCTTGATAATTCTGGACAACATGTGCTAGCAAATTATGAACACACCCTTGACAAACTCCCCTTTCTTCAAAGATGAAAGCCTAAAAAGAAAAAATAGAATAACAAATCATTATTCTGCTTTGTATTAAAGCTCAGTTCACATTAAACCATTGCACTTATAGCGTATAACCTGAAATCTTAGCAGCTTTGAAAAAAATATGTCTGATTTTTCACTCTATTTCTAAATAACATTTAGACACTCCTACTGCTCTTCAAGTCCGCACATATAATACGCTTTTTCCCTCATGCTTTAAGACAAAGAAAAAAATCCTATTATAACTTACTGCAACTTGCCGAAAATTGGGTGTCTTTCCCTATAACGCCAAGATCTTTAATTAAAAGCGGTTTTCCTATTTCTCCATTATAGGCTTTAACGTGAATGGTCTTGCCTTTCACATCTATGAGGTAATAATCTCCATTAAAAAGCGCACCAGCTGTATATATAGGGATATTTCCAAAAACCTTATCATTTTTCGCACGGCAATAAGACTGATAATGCGTGTGCCCCACGAAGATTGCTTTAACATTATGAGAGGTAATAATTGACTTAAAGACCGACAAATCTTTAGCATTCTTTTTACGAATAAAAAAGGATTCACCATCAATGGAAGCAGCACGCGCATCATGAAAATTAATGATTGTCACTTTACCTCTTGCATCAGCAGCAGCTAAATCGTTCCTAAGCCAATCTAAAGATTTATTGATTTGCACTTCTGTAGACTGCCCCTTCAAACCAACCGTATAGCTTGGATAATTGTGAAGCTGCACATAGTGAACATCTCCATAATCCCAAGAATAACTCAAACTCCCCCTTATCAAGCGAATATTTCCACCCGAAATGGGAACCAAACTTTCAGTAACATCTGCATTGAAATGCGATAATTGACTACGGTATTTTTTGATTTCCGATACCATTCTTGAAACTGCACTTATAGCACAAGCATCTTTGTAAAAACTGAATTCTTGAGGATTTGTACAATTACCAACATTATTGGCATAATCGTGATTCCCTAGCCCCTCATAGACAGGTGCTCCAAGAGTTTTATAAACATTTTCATAATCATCATAGTTTTTTTGTTGTCCAAACTCCGTCAGATCACCATTGACAATATGGAATGCAGCCTTGTGCGCTTTTATCACACCAGCAACCTGCTCATTTATCTTTAACCATGGCTCTCTGTTTGATATTCCATTGGCATCACCAGAGTTTAAACGCCACGGTTGCGGATCAGCCATAATGATAGCAGTATAATTTTCTGTAAGAGACTTTTCTTTCATCGACCAATCCATGAATGCATCATGATAAAGCCTCTTGTCTCTTTTTATTTTTTCAGAATCAAGATTAAAACAACCAGAGAGAGTAAAAGCAATCACGGTGATTACCAATTCAACTTTATATCTCATAAACCTATCGCCATAAAAACGTTACATATTATATTAAAAAATTGCTCAGAAGCAATTTTTTAGATTTTATTGTCAAAAATATGTCAAAAATTCGAAATAACGAAAGCAATAATCCTTCAATGAAGGTGCACTTTGATGATATAAAAGCACTGTTGATTTCAAGCCTTCAACTTGAAGCATCTTCATTGATTAAGATTTATAAGCTTGGGCTCTGGCTCTTTCAAATGTCATCGATACATCAACAGCTTATAAAAACTTAGTCGTATACTATTAAAATATCCCCAACAGGAGAAAAAATGTATTCTTATACTAGAGCACCCAACTCCTTTGGATATCAAGATCAAATATATTAGAATATTATGATAAATAAGGTATAAATAATCAAAAGTGCTAGCAATAGTGTTTGAGTATTACCGTCATAACTTACTTTGATAAGTTATAAAAATGCAGAAGTATTACAGAAAATACTATTATTACTTTATAAAAAATAATATAACTTATGTAAGTATTATAATAATATTTATAATTTCTATAATATAGATTTACAATAAATTTAATTATATAATATAAATAATTACAAACACATTGTGTGTTAAATATAAATTAATACAAATTTAATATCATTTGTTTTTTAATTTTGACAAAAAACCAAAAATATCTTACCAAATAAAGACAATTATCGAAATTAATAACAACTATCCATTTTCACTTCTTCTTATGAAGTTTGCGGGGAAATGAATATTTGGGGGCTCTCATAAGGAGAATACTAGTGTATAAAACATCCCTTTTATCATGCACAGCTGCGGCTGCTATCATACTATTCAACATCCAGTTCACTGCACATGCTGAAACTCTTGACGTTGCCAACGAAGAAAAAGATATATCCGGAAAAACGTACGAGACTATTTATGTAAAAAACAAAGGAAAAATCACCGGTAGTACTGTAACTGTAACTGGAAATAAAAACACAAATACAGACACAGGTAGCGATAAATATGTTGTAACAGTTGAAGGTGCTAACAGTGCGCTTGAATTAAATGGCTTAAATATTCAAGGCACTGATTCTGATGTTCGTTTTGGTATTTCTGTAAAAGACGGCGCTAACATCAACCTGACTGGGGGGAACATTACAGCTTCTCAAACTGGTGTTTATATTGATGATAGTAAGAATAGTAGAAATATACTACAAAATGTAGTGATATCAGATAATAAAAATGAAGCATCATCACTCCTTGGAATAGAAATAAACAACGAAAGTTTTATCACTTTAGAAAATGTAACAGTTAAGCAAGCAGAAACTGGTATACTTGCGGATGTCGTTTCTCAAGTTATAGTATCCGGAGGATCATTCGAAGGTAAAATGGATGGCGTATATGCTATGGGCGGCACCACCATTACTGTAGATGGCGGTACTAACATTACCTCATCTAATGGTAACGGACTCCATGCCGATGATGAAAATACCACCATAAAAATGACTGGGGGAAGCGTAACTGGAAAAGACGCAGCATTGTATACAAACGACGGTGGTCATATTAAAGTCACGGGTGGTACTCTAACAGCTAAGGAAGATACCACAAGTGCACCTACTACAGAAAGGGATAACCCTGCATATAATAAGGGTACTAAAATTGAGAGTGGATTCGGCGCATTGTCTCAAGGTGAAAACAGTGTGATTGAATTATCTGATACAAAGATCAATGATGCGACAATCGGGTTAAAAACACAAGAAAGTGGCGCAATCGCAATGACTGGGGGAAGCATTACAGCGTCCAAAGTTGGTGCATTCTTTTTAGATAGCAAGAGCAAAGAAAACGAACTGAAAGATGTAGTGACATCAAGTGGGAAAGATGATGCGCCACTAATCAATGGAATCAAGGCAACTAACAGTAATGTCACTTTAAATAATGTAACAGTGACGCAAGCACAAACTGCCATAGATGCATATGATTCCACAGTAAAAGTCTTAGGAGGATCATTTGATGCAGAAAAAGCAGCAATATTTGCTCAAAACGGCGGCAACATCACTTTAACTGGCGGTGCAAAAATTACATCATATAACGATGCTGGACTCTATGCGGAAGGTTCAAAGTCCATCATCGAAATGACAGGAGGGAGCATTACAGCGAAAGAGGAAGCAGTAACGACAACATACGGTGGCCATATTACTGTTACAGATGTCACCCTAAAAACAAATGGTGATGGAATTGGTGTAGCTTCTGATGACCTTGGTAGCATGATTGAATTACTTGGAAAGACAACGATTAGTGATAGTGCAATCGGGCTTCAAGCACAAAACGGTGGTGTAATCAAGATGACTGGGGGAACCATTACAGCTTCTGCAGCTGGTGCTGGCTTCTTAAACAGTAACAGCCGTGAAAACAAACTAGAAAATGTGACAATATCGAGTGGTAAAGACGATGCGCCACTGAACTTTGGAATAAAAGCAGATAAAGGTACCGTCACTTTAAAAGATGTAACAGTGACTCAAGCAGCCGCCGGTATATTTGCAGATCATGATTCGACAATAACAATCTCGGGAGGATCATTTCATGCACAAAATGCAACAATATCTGCTCAAAACGGCAGCGCCATCACTTTAACAAACGGTGCAAAAATTACATCATCTGATGATGTTGGATTATATGCTAAAGATTCAAACTCCTCCATCACAATGATAGAAGGAAACGTCACGGGAAAAGCGAGTGCTTTGGTTGCTGAAGATGGTGGTCATATTACTGTTACAGATGTTACCCTAAAAACAAATGATAGCGATAAGTCATTTGGTGTATTTTCTAATGGCGCAAATAGTGTAATTGAATTGCTTGGAAAGACCACAATTAGTGGTAGTGCAATCGGGCTTGCATTCCAAAATGATGGCGCAATCAAGATGATTGGAGGAACCATTACAGCTTCTGCAGCTGGTGCTGGCTTCTTAAACAGTAACAGTCATGAAAACAAACTAGAAAATGTGACAATATCGAGTGATAAAGACGATACGCCACTGAACTTTGGGATAAAAGCAGATAAAAGTACCGTTACTTTAAAAGATGTAACAGTGACTCAAGCAGCCGCCGGTATATTTGCAGAGAATGATTCGACAATAACAATCTCGGGAGGATCATTTCATGCACAAAATACAACAATATCTGCTAAAAGCGGCAGCACTATCACTTTAACCAATGATGCAAACATTACATCATCTGATAATGTTGGACTCTATGCAGAAGGTTCAAAATCCACCATCACAATGACGGCAGGAACTGTCACGGGGAAAGGTAATGCATTGGTTGCTGAAAATGGTGGACATATTACTGTTGCAGATGTGGCTCTAACTGTCACAGATGTGGCTCCAAGTGACGACTATATATCGTCTGGTGTATTTTCTGTTGGTGAAGGCAGTGTAATTGAATTACTTGGAAATACAACTATTAGTAATAGTGCACTCGGGCTTCAAGCACTAAACGATGGTGCAATCAAGATGACTGGAGGAGCCATTAAAACTTCTCTAGTTGGTGCTGGCTTCTTAAACAGTAACAACAGCGAAAACAAGCTAGAAGGTGTAAAGATATCGAATAGTAAAGACGATGCGTTACTGAACTTTGGAATAAAAGCAGATAAAAGTACCGTCACTTTAAAAGATGTAACCGTCATGCAAGCAACCAATGCCTTAGTTGCAGATGATCACTCGACAATAACAGCCTCAGGAGGATCATTTCATGCACAAAATACAACAATATCTGCTCAAAACGGCAGCGCCATCACTTTAACCAACAATGCAAACATTACATCATCTGATAACATTGGACTCTATGCAAATAGTTCAAACTCCACCATCAGCATGACGGGAGGAACCGTCACGGGGAAAGGTAATGCATTGGTTGCTGAAAATGGTGGACATATTACGGTCACAAATGTGTCTCTAAATGTTACAGATGTATCTCTAGGTGACGAAGATATATCGTCTGGTGTATTTTCTAATGGCGAAGGCAGTGTAGTTGAATTGCTTGAAGGAACAACGATTAGTAATAGTGAAATTGGACTTACAACAAACGATGGTGGCGCAATAAACATGACTGGAGGGACCATTAAAACTTCTCTAGTTGGTGCCGGCTTTTTAAACAGTAACAGCGGTGAAAACAAGCTAGAAGGTGTGAAGATATCGAATAATAAAGACGATGCGTTACTGAACTTTGGAATAAAAGCAGATAAAAGTACCGTCACTTTAAAAGATGTAACAGTGACTCAAGCAGCCGCCAGTATAGTTGCAAATGATCACTCAACAATAACGGTCTCAGGAGGATCATTTAGTGGACATGATGTAGGAGGAAGCGCCGAAGCCAGCAGTACGATTATCTTAAAAAACAATGCTAACATTATATCATCTAATGGCGAAGGACTCCTTGCAGACGGTTCAGGATCTAAGATCATAATGACGGGAGGATCCGTAGCCGCGAACAAAACAGCGTTATTCGCAATCAACGGTGGGCATATTGATGCCACAGATGTTGCTCTAACAACAGAGGGAAAAGGAAGCGGTGCATTTGTAAGTGGCAATGACAGCACAATTCAATTGCATGGTGATACAATAATTAACAATACTTTGGACGGCCTTGGAGCAGTTAACGGTGGTAAAATCATTAGCGAAAACTTATCGATAATCGGTGGTGAAGCACTTGAAGGCTCCGACAACGAACGCACTGGTATATGGACATCGGACTCTGGTAGTGAAGTTAGGTTAATGGGCAAAACAACCATTCAAAATGTCGATGAAGGGTTTTATGCAGACGGTGGAAGTCAAATCATTAGCGGAGATTTAATTATAACCGGTAGTGAAAGTAAAACAATGACCGTTGGTGTAAACGTTGCAGAAACTGATAGTTTAATTAAGTTAAATGGTAAAACAATCATTCAAAATTTTGATGTTGGTCTTTTTGCAGGAAATAATAGCACAATTAAGATGACGAATGGTTATATTGGAGCAACAGAGAATACAATAAAAAATAAAATAGAAGCAAAAAAAGTTGCACTATGGGCGGCATTTAACGGACATATTGATGTCGTAAATACTTCTATGATAGCAGGAGTTGCTGGTTTGCAATTTATAGCTCTCTCTAATCCTGATTTAGATTATCCAGATGATCCACAAAAACGTAAAAGCAGTGAAATCAATTTAACCAATGCAGATATTCACGTTGAAAATGGCACAGGAATTTTTGTTGGAGCTTTTACTAACACAAACATTGAAGATATTCCAACTTTATCAATCGGTACAGCAAATCTCAAAAATTCAGAAATCCATGCTGATGTATTGTTAGGAGATGGTCTTTTTGAAGATCCAAAATCTTGGAAAAATGACAATTATTGGAACAATAAAGAGGTTAAAGCGATCTCCAATGGCACCTTCACATTAAGCGCTGATCATTCAACTTTAGAAGGCAGAGCGAATATTGCTAAAGACAGAAATGTACATTTTGATCTAAAAAACAAGACAACATGGACACTAAAGACCAG
>NZ_JBHIRB010000026.1:0-12325 GCF_042196845.1 Bartonella sp. AA9NXGY | reverse complement strand
TTTGCGATTAAATTTTCTTCCTCATCAGCAGCAGAAAAAAGTCCCTCAAAATCAGGAAACTGAACACCAAAAGCAGATTCTTCATCTTTATGAACAAGAGCAAAAAATCTTTTCATTCTTCTTCTCCTTCTTTTAACCAGCCTGCTTGTTGTGCGATAGAACGTGCTGTACCAATCGGAAGATTTTTTTTAGGATGTGGAACGATAACAACCTTATCATCTTTTTTAAATTTATGATGAGAACCTTTCACTTTGATAAGTTCAAAGCCATCACGCTTTAATTTTGCAATGATTTTTCGGCTATCTTGTTCCATTACCTAAACTCATAATGTGTAAATATATACACATTTTAATGATTTTTCATCTGATGTCAATTCTTTTTTAATGGCTAAAATGCTTATGAAGCGCATTAAGAACAATACGCAAAGAGCTAACAAGATGTGTTAACGATTGATCTTCTATAAAAAGATATTGTAATGCAGCGTAAAGATTATACTGTCTATAGAGGTGTTGTGTTTCTTTGATAACCTCTTTCGTCTCTTCATAACAATGAGTTGCTCTTTCAATCCACCGTTTTTGTGCCTCCTCATTTGATGAAGGAGTAAAGTTATCATAAATTGCATTAGGCAATTCTTTTGCACATAGATAATTGTTTTTCACTTCAAGATATTTTTGTGCAGCATCATATTGGTCTTGATTGATTTCACCTTGCAAATAAAACCGCCCGATATAGGTTCCGGAAAGCGGATTTTTAGCCTCTTCTATGGTCAAGCCAAAGCGTTTGGCACGCATTTCAATTGCCAATTTATCCATGGGTTTATGCGGTGTTTTTGCTCGTGAGATGCGTCCGTTTGGTTCTCTGATACATCCTTTAATCCGAGGACGTTCGCTTTTTGTACGTTTTTTTCTCTTTGTCATATGTTATCAATCAGAATGGGATAGCATCATTAAGAGATGTGCCATGATCAGTAGCACCTGAAGCGATAGCATAATTTTGAGAAGTAATGGGTGAGGGGGTAGGGGATGCTGATTGCTCTTTCTTTGCATCAAGCAAATAAAATTCGCCTTTGAATTGTGGTAAGACAATCTCTGTTGTGTAGCGGTCATGCCCATTTTTATCTTGCCATTTGCGTGTCTGTAATTTTCCTTCTATGTAAACCTTTGAACCTTTGTTTAGATATTGAAGTGCAATTTTTGCTAAATGTGGATTAAAAATCACCACGGAATGCCATTCTGTTTTCTCTACTTTTTGATTGGTTTTTTTATCTGTATAGCTCTCAGAAGTCGCTATACTAAAATTGACTATTTCTTCTCCAAAATTCATTGTTTTGCTTTCGGGATCAGCTCCAAGGCGCCCGATTAACGTCACTTTATTTAGCATATTTGTAGCTCCATTAGATTAGCAATTTATACATAAAAAATCTTAGAATGATTTGCATATTTATTCAATTATTTCAAAATGATATTATTGTTTTTAACATATAAAATTATGTTTACAGTGTATAAAATAAGGAGATCAAGGTATTCTATTCTGCAAGCACTGTTTTTTTTCTACTTTCTCCATGAGTTCATTGCACTTTGTCAGATCTTGTTGTGAAAGAGACTTAAAAATTCTAACAAACGTGTTAGAAATTTCATGGTTAAGTGGGGCAGAAGAGTTCATTGTAAAATTCTTATGACAAATATTTGCTTCTTTTCTCAAGATAGAGGCTGTTTCTTTATCTAAAGCATATTTCTCAATGATCTTTTCTTCCATGTCAGCAGGTATAGGCTTTTTGCCAATTTCTACAGAAGATAAAAATGCTATAGATACGCCTAATTTCTTAGCCATATCTAATAGACGTTCTGTTCGATCAATACGAATTTTACGTAATGTTTTGCCAAATGGTGTAAGCATAAGCATTTGATTAAAGCTCCTATTAATGCAGTCTGCAATTAAGCTGCTTTGAGAAGCGAACCTATATTCTTTTCTAAAAATTGAGGTACTTTGATTTTAGGTGAAAAAATCATCAATTCGGTAGCTTTCCTTTTCTCTTGTAGAGAATATTGTAAGCTAAATTCTATTGAGAGATATTGCCTATACAATAATTTAATTTCTTCAACGTTGTCATAAATAATTAGCCAAGGTGCTGTCACATGTTGGGAGATGACATTCTCTAAATTGTGGTGATCATTAGCTTTGTAAAACCAAGTACAAAGCCCTTTTCCTTTTTTAAAACAAGGAGGGTCCATATAAAAAAAGGTGTTTTCATCAGTTCCATAACGCAGCAAAGATTCCCGTGCATTTAAACGAGTTAAATGTATTCTATCTTTTTGTATGTACCATTCTTCTAAGTTAATGGTCGTTGTATTGATTTTTTCTATTAATTCTTCTGTCTTGTGCAAAACGCAATACCAAAAGCTCCAAATGAACAGATCAATATCGTTAATGTGAATATCTTTAACTTCACCATTAAAAAAAGCTTTAGAGCAAGTCTACACCTGCCAGCAAATGGCTCTCTATAGGAACAGCCATTTAATGCTTTTTCTCAAATATTTCTTTGACTTTTCCATACAGTGCAGCCTTACCGCTTGGATATCTCAATGGTGAGCAGACATGAGTCATTGTTACGCGCCTTTTTCAATGATTTTTTGATGTTTTTGTTGATTTCATCTATGAACGTTGAGAAGAGACAATGCCATTTAATCTAAACAGTTTTATAAAATCGGAAGTTTTACTATGGCTTTTAAACTGAGCACTGTAGTGGGTAAATAGATATGTTTATTAAACTGCGTGTACGTAACATAAGAAACAATACACAAACTAAAAAGGAATACCAAAGAGCAATATCTGAGTACCAAAGTAAAGTATCCCAATGGAAAAGAAAGCTTGTACTCCACATACCTAGAAATGACAGGTAAAGAAACCGTTTCTTTATAACTATTTGGGAAAATTAAAACGACAAACGCTAAACTTATTAGTTTTAAGAGTCTGTGCAAATACTG
The DNA here is from genome assembly GCF_042196845.1 of Bartonella sp. AA9NXGY. Classification (NCBI taxonomy): domain Bacteria; kingdom Pseudomonadati; phylum Pseudomonadota; class Alphaproteobacteria; order Hyphomicrobiales; family Bartonellaceae; genus Bartonella; species Bartonella sp. AA9NXGY. Next base: position 9,341 of record NZ_JBHIRB010000026.1, on the reverse strand, counting down.
TTGTAAATCACGTGTTAGTTTCACCCAACCCGTTGTATCATCACCTTTATATTTTGGGTTGCTCTGCAATTCAGAAGGAATATGAGAATTGCATAAAATTGCAAAAACAGTTGTGACTATTACCAAAGAAACAGATGCGAATGTCAAAATACTTTGAATAAAGTAAGGATTTTTTTTAATTCCTAAAAAACATAAAAATATAAAAGTTATAATGCCAAACAAGGCTCTTAGCTGTTTATCTGTAAACATATTTATTTCCTGCGGTTTTCGATAATTTTTTGATCTCTTTATTGATCTCGTCTATAAGAGGTTCGTAATTGAGAACGCTTTTCGGAATAGCACCACCGTAAACCCATGCTTTCACCTGCGCTTTGGTACTAAAATCCGCATTCTGGTGTGGTATAATACTGGCCGCCATCAAACTTTTCACATTATCTTGTACCGTCTTCATATTTGTAGAGGTTGTAAAAATACTCTGCCGCTCCGTCCCCCCCCCCCAAGGAACATAACCAACAGCTGTTGCAACAAACTCTTTTTGCATTGGCTGTTTACGCTTTTTTAAGAACAGGTCTTTTAATATTCTCATGTTTTTAGTCCATAATTTTACCAATTGGTCTATTTACCTTAAATTTGACCGTACAGAGCGTTTTGTGTTTAATTGTAGTAAAAAACTTCAAATCTCTTTGTACGGTGCCTTTTTGTCGGTTTAAACACATATCTAATCCCAAAATGATCAGCGCTTTTCACTAGTTTACTAACCTGCAATGTTTTTCACTGTTCCCCCAAGACCATTTAAATTCCTTCAAGCTTTTGCTTTTCAACTAACGTGAGTGGTCTTGAATTCTCTCTCATTGCCTTTTCTTTCAGCCTTTTTTCACGGGTGCTCAAAACAGTCTTGCGTACACTTTCGGCTTTTGAAAGAAGGGTGTTTTCTACTGTCTGGCAATAAGTTAAAAGCTCTCCACAAGTTGGCATAAATGTTTTTGATATCCCAATTGCTTAACCCGTTACGATATTTTCGACGCACTTTTTCATAGCATATGACGAAATGCGGTCCAGCATCATGCCATAGGATAAAACGATGGCTTTGGCGTCTGTATTCGCAGGGACTCTCATGGCTTGAGAGTAGGAAAGAAGTTTGCTCAATCTGCTTAACTGAAGCTTTCACAGAAAGCAACGCTTGTAGATGATTCAAGCATCTAAGGTTTGCGCCTACTCCTGTTTCGTCAATGTATTCCCAGCTTTCAGCGTCAATGGATGCCCCGGACTGATCATTTCCATAATCTTTTCCAGATGAGAGATGATCTCTGAGTTCGTTGAAGCCCTCTGCAAACTGTTCTGTGAAAGTTTTATGAGTGAATTTTCCATAATGACCACCTAACCGTTTTTCCTGTTCTAATCTTGCTTTTTTCTTTGCTAGCGTTCCGATAGGGCTTGTAACCCAATTGTACCAAGTCCTTTGCCAATCCCGTTTGTTTGCATTTTTATTTGGATTTGCTATCCAGTAATTTGTGAACCGTTCGAATTCTAACAGCGCCTCATCATGGGTTAGCCTTTATCAATTGCGTATTGCAAATTAGGTTCAAAATCCTCAGGTAAGCGAAAATCATCTTTTGATTTAGTCCGCTTCGCTTTTTGGGGAACGTTCTTTTGCTTGTGATTGGGAGGTTGGTTTTCTACATCCGTTGTGATTTGCTCTGGTTAGCTTCCGCAAGCATGAATCTCTATTGACTCATGAACCTGTTCGTTTGTTTCTAAATTTTCAGAACAATTTTTTTTTTTGCTAATACGATAGTATTAGTTTTTATTATAACTGTTATTGTTTATGTTATATATGGGCATCATTAAGCATTGCTTTAGCATCGTTAAGCATATCACAAGCATCATTTGTATGTTTATCCCATCTTGCCTACGCTGCTTTCTTTGCTCTCTCTGATAACGTCTTTGACCGTGACGTCTTCGATACCTTCTCTAAACTCTCATTAGAGTTATTGAGTTCTTCTTCAACTTTTAAACTCCATAAACACCCATCGTCTAAACGTTCGATATGACCTGTGCTTATTAAAACTTCTAACGCTTTCATGAACATTTTTACTGAACAGCCAGTGTAATCAGCCCGGACCTTCATATTATTTAAAAGTGGTTTTCCAGTATAAAGCATTTGCAAGCGTAACTTTATGTAAACTTTGCACTCAAAGGGAAATAAACAAGCAAGATCAAGAATCCATTTATCTGCAAATAGCCTCCGTCCACGGTAATTTATTGGACATGTATACCCCCCCTTCTTTCATTAAATATAAAATTGCTAAAGCATCTGCTTCGTTGTCGTCTTTAGGCGTATGTCCTTTTGTACACACCACCTTAATCATTTCTTCTTTTGAGGCGTTACCTTTTCCTGTTGTTGCCTTCTTAATTGTGCCAACAGGAATGCCTTCATATAGTATCTGATGATGTTCACACCACGCTGTTAAGGTTGCTAGAAAGCCTCCGTAAATATGAGAAGCGTTTGTACCCACATGCCGGCGCACCTCTTCAAAATACACCGCGTCAATTTCATCAACGGACCTCTTTAGTTCAGTGAGCCACCGTTTAAAGCGTAAATAACGCATACCACCGCCTTCAAAACGGCGTGATTGAAAATCTTCTGTATCGCTTGTTATGTGACCATCTGCACCACGATCGCCCAGCCTGTCTTGGTTCCTAGATCAAGACATAAAATAGTTTGTGCGTTAGTGATCATAATCCCCCTTAAGGCTCTACGTATTTATGCGTGCGCATGGTGACGCGTAATCTATTAATTTGATCTCTTTATTTAATGCTTGTTTAAGAGTGTGAATGATGCTGTTGATGTTCATTACTATCTGTAGAAGCAGCAATAAAAGCAGATTGTGAAGATAATTTAGAATCACATGATTGCGTCCTATAAAAAAAACGAGAAAAAGTCTTCTGCCTTAATCGGTGCTCCAATTCTTTTGGCTTCATTCAAAAGAATTGGGATATGTTTTGTTGGAATTCTCCCACCAGTTCCCCCTTTTGATATAGGACGGAGCCAGGCATACACGCGTGTTCTATGAACCCCAAGCAGCTGAGATACTACCCTACGAACCCCACCTAACAGATTTATTATTTCCGAAAATTGTTTCATAGCACATTATGTAGCGATTATAAAAACAATATCAAGAAGGAAAATTTATAATGAAACTACATGTTGCTAAATTAGAAAATGACGATTGTATACAATGTACCTACAATAAAGATATGACAATAAGTATCTCGCAATGGTTACAAAATGCCTTATCTGAAGCTGGATTAAGCCAATTAGGGCTTTCAAGACAGCTAACCGCTTCTTTAGGTCGCTCAATAGATCGTGCTGCCGTCAATAAAATGCTAAAAGGAACAAGAGATATTTCTGCTCGAGAATTATTAGAAATATCAAAGCTTACAGGTGCTTCTATTCCCACTAATCACTTAGTTCCTTTGATCGGATCTGTAGGAGCCGGAGGAGAAATAATCGCAATAGATTCTGGTTGTCTAGAAGAAGTAGAAGCCCCGCCATCTGCTCCTAAAGGAACTGTTGCTGTTCGCGTGGTAGGTGATTCTATGTTTCCAGTCATTGAAGAAGGAAGTCTTCTTTTTTATTCCTATCATTTGCTACCAGAGGATCTTATTAACAACCGCGCTATCATAAAAACTAAATGTGGAAAAGTTTACATCAAAGTATTACGTTTCGGAAAAGAAAAAGGGAAATGGGTTTTATCCAGTATAAATGGAAAATATGCCGATATCGTAGATGTAGAATTAGAATGGTGTGCACCTATCGACTGGATTAAGCCAGCCAGAATATGAATTAATATTTTTATACTTCTCTTCAAGCAAGCCTTTAGTTTATTACTTTAAAAAAATTTTTCAAAATCGCTACATTGGTATCCATAAACCACGCACAAACAATTGCCAAGAGGCGTTAGAGAGGAGAAATTATGGAAAATCCAATTCTTATAAATTCTGATGAAATTTTATTAGTTGTCTACGATGATGATCAAAACATTGGTCGGTCAGGACCTCTGGATGAAAGCCAAGTTCTAGAAATTATTGACGAGGCAAATAATGAAATCCAAATCTTTCGCATCAATCCTTCTTAAAAGAGCTGCGAAGATATATCTGAAGATATCGCAGAATTTTATCTTAGAGAACATGAAGAACAGTGTTTTAACGGAAACATACCTCATGACGTTATTTTACACATCACAGCATACGTTTTTTTTAGACGATATAAAACAGCATGAATATAACGATGCAATGTATGATTCTTACGAACAACAACACCGTTTGCATCCTTGTGATGTGCTTTAAATTCTGAAGGGCGCATTTAAAAGCGCCGCCCCCTTTCATTCATCAATCCCATCAACATGAGGTTCGTAATGGAAAAGCCTATTGCTATCCAGCACAATACAATCAAACACGAAACCGTTCAAACGGTCAACGCACGTGAGTTACATGAATTTTTGGAAATGGGGAAAGATTTCTCTACTTGAATTAAGGATCGTATTCATCAATATGAATTTGAAGAGGACAGTGATTTTATAAAAACACAAGATTTGCGGTCCACAAAATTGGGGAGCGCAAAATCTAGAGCTGTTACAGCCATAGACTATCACCCCACATTAGACATGGCAAAAGAGCTCGCCATGGTAGAGCGTAATGAAAAAGGTAAACAAGCCCGTCAATATTTTATTGAATGTGAACGGCGTGCAAAGAAACCTTTAGACCTTGCAAACGCTTTAGAAGACTCTCTCTTTGTGAAAAAACTGCTTTTAGAAAGTGTCACACAATTAGAGACTTTAAAAAGTGAAGTGAGTATCCTTAAACCCAAAGCAGCTGCTCTTGAAAGTTTGCAATGTCACAACGGACTCTTCGGTCTTACAGAAGCCGCTAAAATACTCGAGATACAACCAAAACAATTCATTCTCTTCTTACAGCAAAAAGGGTGGTTTTACAGACGAGCAGCAGGTGAAAATTTGCTACCGTATCAAGACAAAATCCAAAAGCAACTTATGGATTGTCCGACCATCCACTTCAAACCGCAAATGGAATAGAAAAAGTTGTACCAGCAGCAGAAGGCATTGGTTTGCAGTTTCAAGAGCTTATAAAGATAAAGCATGCATTAAGAGCAACAATCATGGAAAAGAAATACGAAATGACTGATGAAACAATAGAGTTTGCTGGAAAAACTCTTCACTGAATTAAAGCCTTAAGAGATTTTGATGCTGTTAAAGCAGGCGACCTAGGCAGCTTTATACAAAAAGAAGACAACCTCAGTCATGATGGTAATTGCTGGGTAGGTGATGATGCAAAAGTCTATGGTTATGCCAAGGTTTTTGGTGATGTTTATATTGATAACATTTCTGGTATTTATGAAAATGCATGTGTTTTTGGTAGTGAATCTGTTACCAGAGAAACTAATATTTTTGGCAATGCGCAGATTTTTGGATATATTCGTGTTTTTGCCAATGCACAAATTTACGAAAATGCACAGATTTCTGGTGTTGCATTTATTAGTGGAAAAGCTAAAATTTATGACAGTCCATTGATTTCCATCAGAGCAAAAGTTGGAGGAAATGCCAAAATCCATGGTTATGCATTTATTCAGGGAAACGCAGAGATCATCAATGATGAAATCATCACAAAGGGCGAGAGGCAATAAACCGTGGAAAAAAATACGAATTTACTGATGAAATAGACATTCTCTATCGTCGCCCAGTTCGTCGCATGCGTGCACTGAGAGACTTTGGAAGCGTTTGTGTTGAATCCAATGCACATATTTTCGATAATACGCAAGTTTACGGAATAGCCGAAATTCACGGCAATGCAATATTTGTGAAAAAGCTCATATTGGTGGTGATGCTGTTGTATGTGGTAACACATGTATTTCAAGCAACACACATATTAGTTATAATAGAAAAGCCCGAACATATCCCTAGGAAAAGACAGAGCGTATAAGCCCTTTCTAACAGCCAAACCAGCCTTTTAAAACATGCGTGATTCACGTCACACGTGAATTGCGCGTAATGGAGAAAATCAAAATGAGTGCACAAAACACTAACCTAATAGAAATTGAAGAAACACATCATTTAGCCGTCGAACAAACTGCTATGGAATGTATTTTAAATAAAGCCTTAGAAAGTGACGTCAGTATTGACCGCTTAAAGCGTCTTCTTGATTTAAGAGAAAAAGAAATAGAACGACAAGAGCGCCAAAACTTTGTCCGTGATCTTTCGGCTATGCAAACAAAATATCAAAATATTGAAAAAACTCTACAATCACCCATACAAACAGCAAATACGCTATGCTTGATCAGTACATTGATGCTGTAAAGGACGGGCTTGCAAAATACAAATATATTAAACATTAAACAGAAAAAAACGTTACCATAGAAATAATTCTGTCTCATCCTTCAAAAATCAAATCTCAACAGAAGGAACATTTCCAATTGACAGTACAGGCTCTAAAAATAGCATACGATCAGTTGGTTTTACACTTACCTACGGGGAGATACCTGTTAGGCATGATTCTTAATGTAGCAAGTAAAGAAGACGATACAGATGGTCAACCGCGAACCAAAGAAGGCGATACAAATAATCAAAAAGTTTCCTCTAAACAGATAAAGCAAATCGAATAATTAATTAAAGAAACAGGGACAAATGAAATTAGTCTTCTCTATTTTGCAGAAGCAGGAAAACTAACAGATATGTCTTGTGAAAAAGCAGAATTGGTTTTGGGGCATTTGGAAAGAAGAAAAAATATTCAAAAAGAAAAAGCTCTACAATCGCTCCCATCACAAGAGCAACAAACGGCGGTGTGAGATGGAGCAACGAACAGCAGAATGATTTTCAAGCAAGTCTAGGGAAAGTCATCGCATCAAACATTTACAACATACTCAATAAAAATACAAAAGGATTGCCTACGAGCAAATATGAAGACTACAAAATCAAACTCATAACAGAGCGTTTAACAGGCGAAATAAGCCCCTATTATGAAACTGAAGATATGAGATGGGGTATCGAACATGAAGAAGATGCCTTGAGAGAATATGGCTTCATTTATGATGCCGATATAACAAAATGCGGCTTTATCCAACACCCCACAATAGAAATGGCGGGTGCTAGCCCCGATGGTCTCATTGGAGAAGACGGTTTAATCGAAGTCAAATGCCCGAGATCAGTAACACATATGCGCTTTTGTATAGGTGACGAAATCAAACCAGAATATCACGCACAAATGCAATTCCAAATGGCTTGTACAGGACGAAAATGGTGTGATTTCGTAAGCTATGACCCACGTTTTACGGGGGAATTCTTTCACTTGCGCATGAAAGTCAAGCGTGTTCTCCGTGATGATCAACAAATTGAACAGATCAATCAAGCTGTTGAAACCTTTTTAGCAGAGATAGAACGAGAGATAAAACAACTCTCAACAAAAGCTGCTTAACCTTATGGGGGTGTTTTGTTCCCCGCATATCTACGAGCATCCCCACCCATTTACTAAGGAAATTAAACGTGTGTAACACAAAACATATTATCATACAGCCTGCTAAAGATGAGGAATTTTGTTTTTTTACCATTGGCTATGAAGGTAGGTCCCTTGAGAATTATCTTAGTTGTCTCATAGAAAACAATATCAAAACTTTATGTGATGTTCGTAAAAATCCAATAAGTAGAAAACACGGATTTTCAAAAAGACAATTAGAGCAAGCTGTAAACAACATTGATATTGAATATATGCATATGCCTGAATTCGGAATTGCCTCTGAAAAACGAAGAAATTTGAAAAAACAAAAAGATTATGACCGCCTTTTTGAAGATTATCAAAATACAACTCTCAAGAATAATTCTTGTGCAATAAACAAATTATATAAAATGTTTTTAAACAAAAAGCGCGTTGCAATCACCTGTTTTGAAGCCAATGTATGCATGTGTCATAGAGGACAACTCGCATTAGCTCTTACTCAATTTCCTGATTGGAAATATGAAATTAAGCACATCTAAAAAATAAACTTGCAAATTTTTAAAAGTTGGAGTGCTTCACATGCCTTCCAGCACTCCCACCCATTTAATTAATATAAAAAAGAGAAAGGTAATGAGATGATATTTGATGATGGAGATAGATATGTAACGACACGTGAGTGTACACAGCTTTTTAGTGTATCCACAACAACGATTCGCAATTGGGTGCTTCAGGGGTTGTTTCCGGAGCCATATAAGCTAGGGAGAGCAGTGAGGTGGAGAAAAAAAGAGATCTTAGCCTTTACTCCAAAGAAAAATAAGGAACAAATAGGAGTAAATTAGATAAAGTTGTATAAACCGTAAAGGGTGGTCTAAAAGGTGGTCTAAAAACAGCTCTTTAAAGAAAAATTCTATATATTTCAATACATTAAAGATAAAATTTGGTGCCCAAAAGAGTTTCAATAATTTTAAATAAAATAAATGAGTTATTGCGATATGGGGGAAATTTATCATTATTGATTCCATTAATGTTTTTTATAGCACTATCCCTCATTTTTTTTGGAGCTTTTTTATCGCTTCTATAGCTAGCCTTTTGCGATCTGCGCTTTTTGTATAAAGAGATGCCATGTTGTCGTCGGTCCATCCAAAAATTGCCTTGAGTTGTGATACTGTTGCACCTGAATTAGCGGCGCGTGTTGCTGCTAATTTTCTTAAGCCATGTGCTGATTTTTTGATTCCCGCTACGTTACAAGCCTCACGAAAAAGGTTGCCAAAACTTTCTTTTACGAGTTTATTTCCGTTTTTTCCGCAAATGAATGTTTCATTTCCAATAGGACCAATTTTTAGAGTTTCTGCTAATTCAGGCAAAATGGGTAGAAAAACATCTGTTTGGAATTTACTTTTCTCTGTCTTGAGATGAATGATATTATCTTTGACATCGTTCCAACCAATGCGGACCGCATCACCACGACGCAAACCCGTGTAAAGAAGAACATCAATCCAGACGCGTTCATGTGAACCATGTGACCAATGGTGATAATATTTTTCAACATCTTCTTCTGTCCAAACAGCAAATCCATCTTTGTTGTTGAGAGGAGGTCTTTTTATTCCTAAAGCTGGGTTATTCTCCAGAAGTTCTTGATCGATCGCCCAATTAAAAAGTCCATTAAGTGCTTTTAGAAAATTTTGGGCAGCTGTTGGTTTTTCTTTGCGGCGTTCAACACCCGCTGTAATATGTGATTTCTTTATTTCTCTGTATGGAATGTTTCCTATGGAGTCGCATATCTTCATAAGAATGTATTCTTTTTGTTTCTTTGTAGTATTAGAGTAGCTATGCCAATT
>NZ_JBHIRB010000025.1:0-14769 GCF_042196845.1 Bartonella sp. AA9NXGY | reverse complement strand
TCCACAGATAATGGGGTTATTCACCCCATATCTTAAGATTGACCCGTGACATAAGCCGCCCATTTATCCATATAAACACGGCGCTGTTCTAGATAATCAGTACGACGATAGGCACGCTCTACTTTGCCGCCAACTGTATGACTTAGAATAGTTTCAGCGACCTCATAGGGGGCATCGGTTGTTTCAGCGAGCCAATCACGTAAACTAGAGCGAAAACCATGGGGGCAGGCTTCAATTTTATTTTTTCTCATATACGCCGCCATCATCGTATGTGAAAGAGGACCACGACCGGTAAGTGAAAAGATGAAATCACTTTTAGAGATACAGCGGGCTTGTTCAATTACTTTTATTGCTTCAGATGATAGGAGCACGCGAAACTCTGTTGTGGCATCACGCTTGCCTTTCATATTCTCAGCAGGGATTGTCCATATATCCCCATCAACTTGATCTTTATGGATATGACATAAAGGAAAAGTACGAACGCCTGTCAGAATAAGCAGACGCAAAGCTAAATGTTTTATAGTTGTTGTTTTGCAGAGAAATTGGTAAAAAGCCGGCACATCTCTCCAATCCATGGCTGGTAAGCTTTGTTTTTTATGACGTTGTTTGCCTAAGAGAGCGCGTGCTTTTTCTACTGCTTGTAAATCAACATCTAACCCTAATGCAGCCGCATGTTTGAGACAAAGATTAAGACGCATTAGTGCTGTTCGAGCAGTTCCAGCTTTTGTATGCCAAATAGGGGCAAGGGTATCGCGTATCTCTGTTTGAGTAATCTCTGAAACGGGTAGACAGCCTAATTTAGGGAGAATATGGAGTTTTAAGGGTAAAAACCAACGCCCATCTTTACCATCTCCTTTTAGTTCAGCTTTACGGCTTTCAAAAGCATCCAACGCGATATCTTTTAAATAATGGAGATTACTTATTGCCTCACGCTTTTGTTTATTGCGTTCTTTAATGGGGTCACGACCTTCACGAAGAACAGAGCGCCACCCAGTTGCCAATTCACGGGCTTGTTTTAAAGAGACATCTCTCAAGGCACCCAAGCCCATTTCACGGCGCCGCCCATGAATGGTAAAACGGTAAATCCATTGAGCACCTCCATCTTTACGCTTATGAAGTAACAAGCCGGCACCATCATTATATTTGCCAGCTCCCAATGTTGCGACAGCTCTTGCATTAAGACGGTTCATAAGAGCCATTTTTAGTCCTTTCTTATACAAATTTTATCCATACACTCATCCCACTTGTTATGTACAAATGAGTGGTTTTAGTTGATTCAAGATAAACAGATTTGAAATGAGAGAATCTTACGTTATTCGGGATTCTAATTCAATATGAATAACGCTATATTATCATTATAAATCAATGTGTTATCTGAGTTCTGATCAACATCATAAGTTTGCATTGGAGTGTAAGGACCATGTTTCTTTAGAGCCTTTGTTATCATCAGAGCAGCAAGGAACGCCGGTTTGTTACAGTTATTTTGATAGGAAATTACATCTTTATCCCACGCCGGATAAAGCCTATCAGATTCAACTCATTCTCTCTCCATTGCGTTTATCAGAGAACTAGAAAAGAATGGTTTTCTTTTAAAGAAGGAAAACTTGATTAGTGCGTCAGATTCGATTTTTGATCTTAAAAAATTATGGGCACCTGTGACACCTATTATACATATTATCCAGAATTGCAATAGCCCTTGTATCATGTGCGATTGCTGGAAGATTAAGGAAAAAAATTGGCATACTCCAGAAAGTTTAATACCCTTATTTAGAATGTTGAAAGAAAAAGGAGCTGCCTCAGTGATGCTTTCTGGGGGAGAACCTTTAATGCATCCGAGGCTTAAAGATATTTTATTAACGTTGAATGAACTAGGTCTGCCTGTTGAATTAAATACCAATGGCATCTTATTGCATAAAAATTTATGGATTTCACAGTATGACATAAAAGAAATTGTTATTTCTATGGATTCGACTAGTGTCCAAGGATATTATGATATACGGGGGGCGAATAAATTTGATCGCGTGTGGGAAAACATTGAAACAGTTAAGAATCTTCAACCTCTGCAAAGTATAGGAATAAGAGCGACAGTTACTAAAGAGATTCTAGAAAATATTATTAATTTTATCGATTTTTGTATAAGCAAAGATGTCGATTATATCGGATTTAACCCGCTCGATACGTCGTCATTTTGTTTTTCTAGAAACAATAATACAAAGGATCGATCTAAGGCTTTAAGCAACAAAATTCTTCCGCCAAACGCCTCACTTTTTCATTTGAGAGATGAATTATCAAGGAAAGAATCCCCCCTCCAGATTTATATAGATAAAAAGTTCCAAGAAAGGAAAATCTCATGGACGTCACAAAATTTTGTAAATTGTATTAATTATTACTTAGGCGAAAATTCTGCGTACGTTTCGTCGCCGTTAATGTGTTTATTTCCATTTTCATCCTTGGTATTGGACTATAATGGAGATTTAAAAAATTGCTTTTATTCAGAAGCTTTTGGGAATCTACAAAATTATGAGGCAATAGATTGGTCTGCTCAAAGCGTTTTAAAATCTTTGAAAGAATCTGGCGCATGTAGCGGATGTCGTGGGAAGGTATTTTGTGGATAAGGTTAAGCAATTTAAGATTTATAGCGTTAGCAAGTCTACTGCTCTAGTGGTTGCTGTTTTACCACTTTTTTTGTCGGAAAAATTGCATTTGTCGCAAGCGGATATTGTTTTAATCGGTAGTTATTTTTTATTGCTTCCTTTGATCTTAGAAGTCCCCTTGGGTTTATTATCAGATGTTTATGGAAGTAAGCGCGTTATTTATACTGGGCTGTTTTTCTTTCTTTGCGGTTTTTTAGCTCTTTTTATGAATTATGCATATTTTGCTTACGCCACTTATTTGTTGTGTATCACATTAGCGGCCGCTTGTTTCTCAGGTGCGGAAGATAGTTTACTCTTTTCTGTAGTACCAAAGCATCGCACACTGTTTTCCGTTAAGTCCGAAGTGGCTGCTGTTACCTATAGTGTGACAACGGTACTTATTTTTTTAGGGGGAATACTTTATTATGTGCATCCTGCATTGCCTGTAATTTTTCAAATCCTTTCATTAATTTTTGCTATTTTTATGTTTTCAAAACTGACGAAGGGATTAGATAGTTTTCATATCAACGCTCATCCGAGTATTTTCACAGTTATGTGCGCCAGCCGTAAAGAAGTCAAAAACCCTTATCGCTTCACTCTTGTTTTTTTAAGTGCAGTTTCAGCTTTTGCTATTTTGGTTAATAATCGAACTGTTTCTATCGCATTTTCTGATTTTTTGCCATTTCAACCTGCTATTTTGGTTTCGATTATTTTTATCATTGGGAATTTTTTTTCAGCAAGTTCCAATATATTGTTTCAGAAGTATTTTTCAAAGTTTCAAAATCCTATTTTTCCCGTCTTAATGATTGGTTGTATGGTAACCATTGCTTTTTTTCTCATGTCATTTCAAATCATTGCGGCTCTTATATTAGGATTTTTACTGCTATGTGTTTTTAAATCTGCTTATCGATCTTATCTGTCGTCTCTTCTTATAAATTCACTGATTGATCCCAAAGCTATCGCGACTGTTTTATCATTTACAGCCATTATTACAGCTGTTGTATCCTTTGCATTCAGTTTTTTATACGGTCATGTTTTTTCAACATTCTGGCAAGCTAATTTGTGGTTGGCAGTGATTATGGCTGTGATTTTTGGGGTGTCTGCTTTAATTATTTTTGTCAGAAAACAAGAAATCATTTGGTTACAGCCTGAAAATGCACAATCGTCAAAACAACATTTCTTGAAACGCAAGCATCAAGAGTTTTGCTATGGGCAAATTTATCCGGAAGCATCGTGCATTAATGAAAACATCAAGGATGGCTCTTTTCGACAAAGTCTCTATCCTGCACCAAATTTGATAACACTTTGCGATGAAATAGTCGAATGGGAGTTTATCCGGGGTACTGTATTGAGCCAAATGGATTTGCTACATCAAAAGGCGATTATTGATCAAATCAATAAGATCTTTCAAGATCGATTAAGCAAGAATATAATCTTATCACATGGAGATTTACATCCTGATAATATCATTGTTACTTCTGATAGTTCTTTTATGGTAGTGGATTGGGATTTATGTCAAGAAGCCAGTCCGGAATTGGATATCTTAACATTTTTCACCAGTCCAAGATTATCTCTCAATTTAGAAGAACGGATAGACTATATTTCTCATTTGCTGTCTATATCAAAGGATGAAGCTTTACCAATGATAAAAGCGTTTGTGGCTAAAAAAATTTCTGATCTTTCTCTATACCAAAATATTTTCATGAAACAATTAGTATTGGATTATATGAACTTGAATAAGAAATTTCATGGGCGATAATATTGTAATTTGTAATGAAAATTGCAGTGCGGGCTGCAATCATTGTCCGTATTCGATGGAATATATGGTGAGAGATGACGTGTTGCCTGAATCTTTATATACAATAAATGACATAAAATCTGATTTTATTATTCTTTCTGGTGGAGAGCCTTTTGAGCTCGATTATGATTTACTTCATAAATATACTTGTATGTGTCTCATTTGCAAAAAATATTTTCGGATTGCAACAGGGGGCACATCTATATTCAACCATATTTGAAGCTATTAAAGAGTAATCCGTTCTTTTTAGGGATACAAATAGGCACAGATGTTATTTCAGAGATAAGAAATCTAGACAGTAAAAAATATAAACAAACGTGGGTGCGTAACATAGAATGTATGAAAAAAGATAGCGTACCATATAGTGTGACGATTACTTTATCGGAGAGATTCGATTTGGCAGAAGTGTTAGCTCTAATACGTATCGCTACTCCCGAGTTCATTTTAGTTAATTTTGAAAATAGAAAAAAGTATGAGAATAGATTTCAGTTAAATATGATACGGGATTTTTTTTTTGGCTGTGAGATAAAATATGGATATACGCATCAGAGTTTACACCAATAAATATAAACTATCGGATTCTTTTCACAGTTCTTCTGGTGTGTTAGTTGAAAAAACAGAACTGATAATTTTATTTACTGCTCAGGATAAAGTTATTTCGCCCTTTGCTATGGAGTTGCCATTGTCACCTAGTCACGGAGAAATGCCGGACGATTTTATAAAATCTGTAAATGAACGATCAATAAATAAAAGTAAACACTTTGCAAATTCTTTAAGCTATTTCTTTGGGTTGGAAGATTTTTTTAAAAAAGTTGAAATGGCTAAAATTATTAATTCTGGATTAAAGAAATCTATTAAAACGATAGGAATAGGTGCAATTATTGATGATGAGATACGTAATTACGATTTGATAAAATTGAAATCATCGAATCAGTATTTGGATGATACAATTGCAATTGTTAATGAAAACAAAAATGTAAAATTTATTATTGATTTCAATGCAAGTATTAATTTTGAGCAGTGGAATTATTTTATTGATAGGATAGATAAGAATAATTTGTTTGGAATAGAACAGCCTGTGAAATTTCCTTCAAAAATTCCAGATTTGGGTTTCTTAAATATCGCTGATGAGACATTCGTGAAATGTGGTTATGAAAAAATTCACGAATATGGCTATAATGATTTTGTCTATAAGCCATTTGCAAGTAATATTAAAGAATTATATAAGTGTTTTGAGAATAAAAATAACTACGTTGGTATGGTTGGAAGTAATGTTTCAGGCCCTTTAGATTGTAGTTTTTGTAACATCATAAATCATTATATGCCTACCAAATTAGCAGGAAATCGTGCAAGTAATTTTGAAGCGCATCCGTTAAATAATAAAACTGAGGATTTAATGAGAATTCGAGAAAAAAAGATATCTCTCTCTGATGAATTGTTTATTTATCTTGATAAATTTTGCCAAAAGGTATCGGATTTGTATTTTGATATGAATCAATTAAAAGAAATTGCTACAAATATATAGTATTTCCCACTCTGAAGCAGCTATGTTTCGTGAATAGATATAGGACATACCGATGGAAGAACGATATGGTGCTTGTCTCATGATCTTGCGCGATTAGAAGAAATGGGAGTGATATCGACTGATCAAAACTACAGTGGACCACGGCGTTCGCGGCCTTTTGACCGGCATCGCAGCGGATTTGTTTTAGCGGAGGGCGCAGGTCTGTTCGTTATTGAAAAATTATCTAACGTACTGGCGCGGCAGCGTGAGCCGTTGGCCTATTTATTGGGTTACGGCGGTGCACTTTGCGCACAGCATATTGTAGCGCCGCATAAAGATGATCTCGAAATGCAACTGTCGATGGAACGAGCCATCGAACATGCGGGTATTGACCGTACCGCTATTGATTTTGTGAATACACATGGGACATCGACAGTACAAAATGATCAGCACTAAGCCAGCGCAATCAGAACGGTTTTTGGCGCGTACAACCCAGCGATTGTGGCAACAAAATCTTGGCACGGGCATCTGATTGCTGCTGCCTGTGCGATGGAAATTTTGTGTGTACTGGTTTCTTTTCGGAACAATGTTTTGCCTAAAATTTTGAATTGTGATGAAATCGATCCTCAATTGCCTGCTAGCATTGCGCTTGTGAGGGAGCATCAGTACCGACCGCTTAAATATGCATTGAAAAACTCATTTGGTATGGGTGGTAGCGCAAGCAGCTTGGTTTTAGGGAATCCACAATATCTGTAAGGGACACCTCATGCTAACAATATATTCCTTATTAGAAAGAAACTGGCAAGTGATTTATCATCACAGTCATTATTCGGCAGAGGATGTCAGCATGATGACAAAAGGGTGTGCAGATACCGTAGTTAGATATTTTCGTGATCACCCGCAAGAGGAGCAAAATAAGCTGTTTGTTTTTGTGATTAGAAATAATTTCGAAGGTCTAATCAGCTATTTTGTTGCGTCTATGCTAAAATTGAAAGCTTGGATCGTCAGTATTCATGATTTAGACATTGTTGATATGCTGGTTGATGCCAATTGCATTGCGGCTGTTGTAATGAGCCATGAAGTTAGGAATATTAGTATCATCAGTCACCGGATTAATATCGCGTTTGATCACTGTTTTTCAACTGTGAACGAAAATCTGGCTGATTTTACAGCATATCCGTGCGCGCATTTCTATTTTTGTACCTCCGGAACAACCAGTAAGCCGAAGTTGATTCAATATCATGAAAATATTCTGATTGAGAATGCCATCGCGGTGAGCCAATCTCTTGGACTAAGTAATGAAGATTGCTTATTGTGTTATTTCCCGGTGCAGTATATGTATGGTCTCTCTACTATGCTATGTGCCTTCTTATCGGATAGCAAACTGGTATTTGAAAAATTTCAAATAAGTAATATTGTTGAACTCGTTTCGCACTATAGCATTACCAACTTGCCTTTAATCGGTGACTGGATGCTGGAAGTAAGCGACATTTTTACCAAAAGCCGAATCCATGTGCAAAATATCTTGAATGCATCCGATCGTTTGCTTACCGTACAAGCATCGGGCATCCTCTCATCATGCACGACGTTATGGAATAACTTCGGTCAGACCGAATCCGGACCGCGCTTGTTTCATAATAAGATCTGCTCGCTACGCGATATTGAAAGAACCAGTAAATATGGGCGTTGTGGCACCGGGTAAGGTTCTGGTGAGTGATATAAAAATTGATTTGCGCCCCATTGATCGGGCGGATGCTTCTGATTCAGTGCGCCGTATGTTTTATAAAACGCCTTTCGCGTGTGATGGTTATGTTGATAGTTCCTTGCAATTAAAGCCGCGTGATGAATGGTTTGATTCCGGCGACCTGTTTGTTAAAGATGAATCCGAATGCTATTACTGGATAGCCAGAGCCGTTAATGAATTTAAACACAATGGTAAGTTTATCCCAGTTCAACTGATCTCAAATGACATTATTAAGTATGCCGGATGTTTAAGGCATTACTTTTCAAAAGCACAGAACGGCGATCTTTATCTCAACCTTGATATGTCGGCAAATAGTGAGCAGGTTAAAGTCGTTACTAAACTATTGACTGATAAATGGTATCAGTATGCATTTAAAGTAAATATCAGAAAAATTGCCACGACAAATACAGGGAAAATAAAATGTACCATGTAGATAAAGCTCATGGTATGAGCAGAGTGTATGTTAATCGCCGTGCAAACAATTATCTGTGCATTGTGAGCCATTCTTTTTATACCTATTTTTTAGCTATTGATAGGCTTCATCGTTATTTGCCTGTATCGACGAGACGTACATCGAGAATGATATTGCATCGTGAAATGGCGAAGGTACTTTTTATCGATATATTTAAACGGATTTTGCCAGATGTAAAGATGTCAAACAGTTCTGTGAGCCATGGACGGAGTAAAAGTATTATGTTGCTTAATAATGATCCGCGGATTCAGTCTGTCGGGGTTGATATCGAATTTATTGAGAAAAAAACTACCGAGGCCATTTATGCTAGATTACTGTGAAAAATGCGCGGACTTTCCAGCAGGGCAGGTGCTGGATAATCGACTATGCACCACAATATTTAGCTGCATGGAGAGCTTGTATAAGGCATTATGCGCCATCTCGGCGTGTACTTTTGATATAAATGATTACTTTTTAGTTGAACATGACAGGACGCGATGTGTTTTTCGGTACGTTGGGAATACATTTGTGTTTAAAGGGATGACGTTTATTTGTAACTGCTATTATCTTTGTCAATCTGTGATAACCGTTGTTTTGCTGGATGCATGTTTGCAATCAATTATTTTAGATGACCTCTTATATGAGGACGTAACCGTTTCTATACCCAGTTAGTTTTTAACGAGTTTACGGCAATGCCATAACTAGCTTCATTTAGAGGAATATGTGATGAATGATTTACTGGTGAATATCACCCCTGAGCACTATGAAAGGTATGCTATTGAAGGTACATCACCGTGGAATGCGTATTTGATGGAAAGAATTCTGGAAGAAGCATCTGGTGTTACTTCTGCGAAGAAAAAATTCTCGATATTGGCATGGGAACTGGCCACATGCTTTTCAAGCTTTACCGCTCCCAAAAACTCACAGACTATTTCTTTTACGGGGTTGATATCGATCCCCGTATGGTTCAATTTTGTGTTAAAAAATGTACCGAGTTAAAATACCAGCATGCATTCAACATCATTGAAGCCAGTGTCAGCAATTTACCGTTTCCCGATAACTCCTTTTCAATGATTTATGTCCGTTCCGTAATTCATCACTGGGCTGAACCTAAAAAAGGATTACAGGAGTTGTGCTGTGTTTTAGATCGCGGCGGTCGTATTATCATCCACGACCCCTTGGCTGATTCAGAAGAAACAGCACTGGTATTTTTAACCAATCACGTCGTGAATGCGGTGTGGCAGCTATGTCCACAGAAGAAAAATTTACATTAGCCGGTATCACCGATCTTTTATACGGCTGCGATCTTAGTGAGATGAGCTGGACAGTGACACGTGGAGAAGGTCTAGCAGCTCTGGGTTGTGCAATTTTCATTAAAAAGGTCTGAGTTATCATGGATTATTTCTGTGCTGAAATGTATGCAAAAATGCAACCACGTATAACGGCAATAACTGGCTGCCATGCACTCGATTACATTGCTTTCCCCGATTTGGTTAGGATAAGTACACGCGTTTATTCGATCACTGGTGATAGTGGTTCTTTGACTCAAGTGGACTCTGCGGGTGAACACTTACCGATGCTGATTAGTGCTACAAGTGGCATCACTGGGGCGATGAAAATGGCCAACGTTCGTTTAAAATTCTGTAAGGAAGGGATCAGCTCATCAGAGCGCAATTTAATTCGTAACCTGCGCGGCGCGGCAGGTTTTTTCCCTAGGGGATGTTGTTGGCAACCTGTTTACGATTAATCTGTTTTCATCTTTACACTACTTGGCGTGTGAAATTTTAAAAAATTGCCGTGCACATGTTGTGCCGGTTGGCGATATTGCTCTGCTGCTGAAGAGTCATTTCGAGTTTCTGGCTGAAATACGACTCTCGGTACTGTTTGGTGTGCCCAGCACCATCGTTCAGTTCGTTGAAGCTATGCTCAGCCTTGGGGTTCCACTGGCAATTAAAAAAGTGGTCTTTACTGGTGAATCGATGCTGAGCGTGCATGAAAACTATCTGCGCAAGATGCTGGGCGCCGATCTGCGGATAATTGGTTTATATGGTTTGTCGGAGTGCGGTTTCATTGGTATGTCCGCCGAAGGGCGGCTTAATCGGTACCTACTCTTCAGCGATGATTTCTTCTTTGAATATGAAGATAAGAGAGGACTGCTAGTGACATCGCTGGATCCCGATGTCTCGCGCAAACTTATCAGATATTCCGTGGGCGATATGGGCACATTATCCGTTGAAAATGGTGACCTCTATTTTGAAGGTATTAAACGCAATGCTGTTGATTTTAATTTCATGGGAAATTTGATTAGCCATGAAAAAATATTCAAAATTATTAATCGAAGGTTGCCCGATGTGATTGTTCAAATTGTATTGTCTTTATCCGCGGATAGACAAGAGATTATGGATATTAAAATCTGCTGCGAAGTATTTCACAACCTTGATTTGTCCGAACTAACTGAGGAAATCTATCATTTGCCGGATATTTATGAAGCCTATATGAAAAAGCGCGGGCGTATTAATCTCACCCTCGTCGAATATAGCGATTTGCTTTTCTCATCCAGAGGGAAATGCCTGCTAGTTTATGACGCAAGGGAGTCCTGTAATGCAACTTGATAATTTGTGTAATGAAATTGTATCAGGGAATTCGCATACGATAAATGTCAACATCAGGTTTTATAGCGTGTCACCGGAGCAGCAGGAGTAAATCATGTCAGATGATGTTATTGATAATTATGATTTAGATAATAACGTATTGTTTATTCGTGGATGTAATTTGATTGATATTGCCGATGAAAACCGTTATTTGCAGAACGCATGGTTTGCACTGACCGGCAACCTTCTTAATGAAGAACAGATGGATCGGCTGATTCAGAATGCTAGCGCCGAACTGCAAAAGACGAACCCTACAGCCAAACTGCAGGCGATGCATCAACTGATCAATGCATTGCCATCTTTGAGTTTAACGCAGCGATTTATGATGTTATTATCGCAAGTTGAGGTTTCGGCGGCTCAGGGTAAGGTCATGGCTCCCGTAAGCGACGGTAGTTGTCTTAAAATTATCTTGCTGATGCCGTGGATTATTGCATTGGCGCGCTCTTCCCAACAGTTTTCCGATTTTCCGGAGATCGAAAATTGCAATACCTTTGAGCGTGCTTTTTGGTTAGTATTAACTAGCAAGGAAGCTTCTTCCGACTGGGATATTGATATGCTTTGCCGGTGCATGTCTCTACTGCTGGGCGGGTTTGGTATTGTGACACCTACAACCACCACGATAAGATTTATTGCCAGTACCAAGAGCGACGTCATTTCTGCACTAATCGGTGGGTTTAGTGCCATTGGCTCCGTGCATATGGGAGCCTGCAAATATGCTATCATGCGACTTTCTGGTGTCCTCCATGAGATTGAAGCCGGGAATCTTAAGGCGGCGGTAACGCATTATTGCAAAGACAAACCCTGGCCAAGGTTTGGTCATCCGATTATGCAATGGGATGTCCGGGTTGATTTCTTTTTTTCACGCTTTCAGGTGCCTATGTGCCCCTTCAGTTCGCTTGTGCGATCTATTTCGGACAATACAGGACTGCAACCCAATGTCGATTTTCTAATTGCAAGCATCATGAGCAAACATCGGGCTTCTCCTGAGCTGGGATTGTTGGCTTTTTTCGTTTGTCGTATGCCTATACTTCTCGCGCACTATCAAGCGCGGTTTAGCACTCATTCCTTCAGTTTATCATCAAAGGATTTAAGAGAAAAATATAAAAAGGTCTCCCAATTATGGCTATAAAGCATCACACCGAGCCAAATTTCTTGGGTATATGTCAGAGTATCACCTTAATCACACCGATGCGTGCTTACGGGCAAATCGATATTTCTCACTGGGAGTTAGCCCATAACTATTTGAAACAGGGCTTGTTACTCGAAGCCTTGCATCAGTTTTCAGTTCGATTCGCCACCATGGTGGCTAAAAACTCGGATCTCACTTATCGCTATCTCCCTGTTATGGTTGAACAGTTTTTCTCTACCACCCATTTTGATAGCGATCGGTTATGCGTTGAAGGACATATTGAACGCATTAATGAGGCCTATCGTATTCACTGTAAGGCTAGCACATATGACAATGGAAAGGCCGTTATTGCGCAGGCAATCATCATGGTCAGTAAGGTCTGCTTCTTTAGCTCGTGTTCTGTGAAAGCCGCTCTTCCATTACTAGGCGATTTATGTAAGATTTCTTCCGTAACCGGAGATTCTTGTACTTTTTCCTTTAATGCGCATCACCCGCTTTTTGAGGAACATTTCCCCTCCCACGCCGTATGTCCTGGTTCACTATTGATTGAGATGGTTCTGGCTTTGGCCACGCAGGGTAGGGCGAAAAATATCGCATCTGTTGCGCTGAAAAAAGTAAAGTTCATTGAAGCAGTTTATCCGGGAGATACCTATCAGTTGACCATTAAACAGGATACAGAGTGTGAACTGGGTGGCGTTTTTTATATTCATACGGAAACTAAAAAACGAAGCACTTGCGGTAAGTTTTCTATCAAATATAAAAAGGAGGATGCGCCATGTTTAACATAATAATCTCTTTTATTCCGTGGAGTATTTACTCCTGGGTTATCAATGGAAACGTTTTAACTCTGGTCGAACGCTCTCTCATCTTAACTGTGATTTTATTGTTCATTATTGCTGTGAATATTAAAATTGTCCGGCAGGGAGAACCTGTGATGATTACTAACATTCTGACATTTATTGTCCTGTTTGTTAATTATTTCGCTGGATGGTCTACACTTTTACTGAACTACCCCACAGTTTTTTGCTATCTGTCACTTGCTCTGGTTTCATTGATTAGCTTGCTGGTAAAGAAACCCTTTACCATTTTTTATGCCAGTGCTGGTGTTTCTGAAGAAAAACGCAAACATATCCTATTTTATCTCATCAATAAATATATTACATGTATTTGGGTAATCATCTTTTTTGCCAATGGTTTTCTAGTGGCTTTTT
This sequence comes from Bartonella sp. AA9NXGY, assembly GCF_042196845.1. Lineage (NCBI taxonomy): Bacteria > Pseudomonadati > Pseudomonadota > Alphaproteobacteria > Hyphomicrobiales > Bartonellaceae > Bartonella > Bartonella sp. AA9NXGY. The sequence continues at coordinate 1,648 of NZ_JBHIRB010000025.1, read as the reverse complement.
TTACATGGACCCCCCAGATTTGGTTAATCACTATGGGTTTAATTTGTACTGGTATTCTTTTTTCTAAATATCTTCCTAACATCATGCAATATTTTTATCGCATCAAACATCATGGAGCATAATATGTCATTGTTTAACATTCTGACCGGAACCCCTTTATGGGCTTGGATTTTGCTTATTTTTCTCATTGCGAGGGGAATAATCGCATTGAAAGATAGGGAAACGAAGGTTTACCGCCTTTTTCTCTTGCCGTTAGTCTTTCTTTTTTTGGGCGCAAGCGATGTGATTAACCAGCTGGCTTTCCCACGCTGGGGAGCAATCGCAATGTTGGCAGGGCTGATGATCGGCTTTGGCGTTGGCTGGTTGCTCTGGCGTGCTACTGCGCGTTTAAAAATCAAAGAGGGAACGGATTTCATTATTCTGCCTGGTACGCCGTTGACGCTGACATTTATTCTTATCGCTTTTGTCATCAAATTCACATTGATTGTTTTTCTCAAGGTTGTACCTGATTTGAAATATGCATTTGATTTTAACCTTCTTTTTGGTCTTTTAAGTGGGTTTACTGGTGGTGTGTTGTGGGGCGGCACATTAAATTTATATATAGCATTTCGAAAGAATCCAAATTAATCCCTATACCATTAGCTGTGGGTACTTCCCATTAGAACTATCTCAATAGAAGCTTATTCCTAACAACAACGCTGCATACAAATGCAGCGTTGCCTCGTAGTTTCAGATTTTTTTATCCCAGCGCGTGAATAGGAGAGGGAAGTGATATATCTGACTATACCCCCTTGGGGGAAGAGCGAGCCTAAAGGTTTAGAATGCTATGAGTTTGAGCTAGCTGGACTTTGAGCAGATGGTTTATCGCTCATGGGAAATCATTTTGTTTTACGATTCAAAAAGAGGATAGTGATGGTCTCATTGGCGTAGGTGGGCAAGAAAACTGTTAGCTTGGCAATGCCGTCAACAATTTATAGAACTATGTTGTGGAACCCCTACGCAAAGCCGTTGCTATGATGGCATGATGCTTTTGTCAAGCATTATGATATGGGGAGGAACCGGTGTTTAAGGGTGCAGCTGCGGTCACTATACGATCCAGTAGCATTACGTTTTTACGTTTGAGTATTTAGGAGCGGTAGACTCTGTACAGGCTATGCGTGCAATATGTGAAGCACGCTTGTGGGAAGCAGTGTGCCATTATTGCGTTGTGCATGCAACCCTCTAGCTAGTACTTCATTGGTAAGGTTGTTTTTTGAAGCTGATTAATTATCTGGGTGTTTTTTAAGAGAACGTTAGCACTGATGTATCGCGTGCCGTACCAAGAAATCTTCCAAAAAAAAATTATTAAAAATACTAAAAATATATGTGCAAGATGAACAAATGCTTGCTGAGGATATTGTATCAACGACTGTAGCTGCTTAAGGGCACATAATCTTGGGGGGCATAATGTTGTATAAAAAATCATGAAGTCCAAAAAACTCGTAAAGGTGCATTGCACTTCTCCTTTACGTTGACGACGCTTTCTCCAATAGCAAAATATAAAAACGATATCATTATCCGCTTTAAGGCGTGTGGTATAAATATTGGTACGACAACAATAAACATGAATAATATAGGAGCAAAGCCACTCTATAAAGCCACCAGCACG
>NZ_JBHIRB010000024.1:0-18928 GCF_042196845.1 Bartonella sp. AA9NXGY | reverse complement strand
ATCTCAAAACAGAGAAAAGTAAATTCCAAACAGATGTCTTTCTACCTATTTTACCGGAATTAGCCAAAACGCTTGAAGCTGGTCCTATTGGAGTAGAAACATTCATCTGTAGTAAAACTAATCAAAAACTCTCCAAAGAAAGCTTTGGCGATACATTTAGAGACGCTTGTAATGCGGCTGGAATTAAAAAATCGGCGCATGGATTAAGGAAATTAGCCGCAACACGCGCAGCTAACTCTGGTGCAACAGTATCACAACTCAAAGCAATTTTTGGCTGGACAAATGATGCTATGGCATCTCTTTACACAAAGAGCGCAGATCGCAAAAGGTTAGCTATAGAGGCGATAAAAAAGCTTCAAAAAGATGAGGGATAGAGGCAAAAAAACTCAATAGAATCAAGATTCACCTATTCCCCCATATTAGACATAACTATTTTATTTTACTTGCTTTTTATATACCATTTATGAACACCGCCGCAAAAAAGGCTTTAAGATGTATTAAGACACACAACAATCGCCTCTGCTGTTTTCTTGATCGCACCTCTTGCGGCAAGATGAGTAGAGTTTAATCCTAAAAAAACCGATTCAATATATGAACCCCCTGCGTAATATCAAACCCCTACGTAATATCAAACCCATGCGTGTTTGGTTTAATAAATCCGCGGAACCCTCATCAATTTCACTCTACGACTTTGAGTAATATGCTTTGCTTCCTGCAACAAAGGCTGTTTTTTATCACTGATCAGAGACATCGGCTGGAATATTAGCGTTTCCCGTAGTGCTCGTTGTTACGGCATCCACATGCCCCACAACGTTACCACCCGCGCTACCACCCGCTCCATCGACAGCAGCGTTCGCTACCCCTGTTGTTTTATTATTGATCTCACCTCTTGAGACAAGATTGGTAGAGTTTTGCAATCCTACAAGACCGATTTTATGATATCCAGCCATACGTATTTGATTTAATAAATCGATGACAGTACCATAATCAATTTCGCTATCCGCTTTGATTAAAATTTTTGTCTCTAAATTTTGCGTCGTTTCCCTCAACAAAGCGTCTCTCAAAACTGCTTGTTCTACAAGATGATCACCAATGTAAAGAGAACGATCTTTTTGCAACGTAACATAAAGAGGTTCATCAGACTGAACCACTGAAGGTGCTTGAGTTATAGAAGGAAGCTGAACGGAAATGGCAGATGTTGCCAAAGGCGCAGCAACCATAAAAACAATAAGCAACACCAATACAACATCAATAAAAGGGGTCACATTGATTTCGCTTTGCAACCCACTCTCGTCTATATCCCAATCATTATTAAGGCTTGCTTTCATTTTTTATGACTTTTCTGTTGTCTTTGTCTATCAAGTTCACGGCTCAAGAGCCTTTCAAGAGCAGCAGCGATATCACCTAAATCACTACGATAACCACTCAAAGCACGCATAAGGCTATTATACATAACAACGGCGGGAATAGCCACAAAAAGCCCAACAGCCGTTGCGAATAAGGCTTCAGCAATTCCAGGCGCCACCACATCAAGTCGCGTTGTTTGAGACTGAGCAATCCCAATAAAAGAATTCATAATTCCCCAAACAGTTGCAAAAAGACCAACAAAAGGAGCAATTGCGCCAATAGTTGCAAGAACAGCACTTCCACATGCAACACGGCGTGTAGCAGCCAGCAAGCAGCGTGCCAAAAGTGAATGAACCCTTTCTTTTAAACCTTCATGAACATCACGAACCCTAGCATCGCGAACATCGCGGGAAACATCTTCATATTGATTGCTCTCCTCATAAAAGAGAATATCTTCAATCGTTTGTGCATTTTCCCCTACACTGGTTTTTTCACCAGAGCTTTCGTTTATCCCTTCAGGAGCAGAAAAATGAACCTGTTGTGCAGAAAGATACACCTCTTTAAGGACTTCTTTGAGAAAAAACACACCAGCTCCTTTGCTTTCTTTCAAGCTAGCTGCCAAACGCGTAAGAGTCTGAGCATTTAGAACCAATTGAAGTTCATGACGTACTCTTCGTTTTACCAAAGTGATCTCAACAATTTTCACAAAAGCAATTGTCCAAGACATAAGTGAAGCAAGTAACAAAATAATGATAACGGCTTTCACCACCCAATCAGCAGCCATAAACATAGAAAGAGGAGAAAAATCATGCACTGTCAATACAGCAGACATATTATCTAAAGGGACTGTTTTATCTAAAGGGACTGTTTCAGATTCCATTTTTATCTCACATTCTTGTGCTCTTATCTTTATTTATGAGCTGGATCGTCACCCCGCATAGCATCACTGTTCCACAATGCCACTACCCTTTTAACGTCACTTGTGTATTCCTCTTAAGAAAGAAAACTTGATAAATCAAGTATAGTTTTATTCCACAAGCTCTCTCTCTTAATTCTAAAGAAATTACTCAAGAAATTTTTCTCTAACAATTCAACAAGTTTATCTTACCCAATCAATTTATTGCATAAATTAGGCAAAATGATAAACTTACAAGAAGTATCGCATATAATATTTTAATTTATAAGAATAATTTATCATCGTTCCTGTTAAATAAATCTCTCATATCGCAAAGCTTTTCTCATTTCTGCGGCTCTTTTGAAGCCAACAAAATATTTTCTTACATGAAACAAGCAGCAAAAATATCATAAAATCCTCGGAGAAAAGGATATGCACTTCTCTAACAACCAGTGCACTAAAGTACCTCTCCTATCCTAAAATAAAAATATACCTTACGTTTTTAAAAAAGAACGATCGCAATATTCTTAAACTGACCAAAAGTATCATGGGGAGCGCGTGTTGCCCCCAAATACATAGAGAGCAAAGAGCCGCAATATTATTTTCTTTTTCTTTGCTGCAAAAGTATAAAAATGACAGTACTTCTGCCGCAAAATCGCAACAACGATGTTTTTTACCTGTCACAAGCTTAAAAAATAAGCCTCAGCACACTTTTAAAAAACTTTTATAAAAAACTGCGCCACGAGAAACTGAAGAATGGTGCTAAATTACTGCAAAAGCATAAGACAATTCTCAACAGATGCGACCCTTTACAGACAAAGCATATCGTATAGGAAAGATTTATTTTATCAAAAACAATTTTAAATTCGACAAAATGAAAGGAACCAAAAAAAGCTTTTGGCGTTACTCAAGCAGTGAAAATTTTCACTCCAATGCAAATGATCACTATGAACACACCAATACAAATATAATGAATCAAGAGGGAAAAATACCATGGCCCATAATAAAACAACACAGCACGATAAATCAGCCGTAGAAAAAGACCTACAAGGACAATTAGAAACGTTACGCACTGAAATTTCAGGGATTACCTCAACCCTAACAGATCTTGGTGCAAACAAATTCAACGCCGCCAAAGACAAAGCGGAAAAACTATATCACTCAGCGAAAGAAAGTGGTGAAGACATGATGTCTCAAGCAAAAGACAAAATTAGTGATCTTGAACAAACCATGAATCAATGCGTTCGCAAAAATCCTGGCAAAAGCGTTTTGTTTGCCGCAGGGGTTGGTTTTATTCTTTCTCAATTACTGCGTCGTTAAGCAATGCATAAGTTTATCGCGCCTCTTTTAAACCATCTTGTCGGTGGAGGGCTTAAAAGCACAGTCAAGCAAGTACGCCTTCAAGCAATTTTTTATGGGTTTATTAGCATTTCATTCTTCATGTCTTTGCTTTTTTTATGTACCATCGGTTTTATTGCGTTATGTTCTGTTATGAAGCCTCTTGCTGCCGCCAGTATCATGTTTTTAATTTGTCTTTCTCTTGCGGGATTAGGTCTTATTATCAGTCGCATTCTCAAAACTTATCAACGCTATGACCAACAAAAAAAGACAGAAGAACAACGCCACAAACTCATGACAGATGCGACCGTTTCCAGCCTTGCAGCTCTCAGTCAACATCTCCCTTTTGCCAAATTGAGTGTTCCCATTCTCGGACTTGCAACTTATTTTTTGTGGAAAAAAGATAAAAAAGACCGCTTTTCAGAGTAAAATATGTAAAGCTGTCACTCTAAATCCCCCTCTCAATGTGCTTTCTTTTATAACAAAAGAAAGCACATTTTTTTCCTCATAGTCTCTTTAGCTTCTTCAAATACCTGAAAAAAATCCCCTTCATTTTGCTAAAAATTCCATAGAACCGCTACACTCTCTTTCAGATTGCAACCCATTTTTCATAAACATAACAACATAAGGCAATGCTTGCATTAGAAGTCCTAGTTTAATTCGAAGCCATTTATTGTTTTTTGAAGGAAATGATGTTCCGTTTCTGCCTTTCTCTATATTTTCATAAGCTTTTTTCAGAACCAAAGGTCACGTCATCGATTTGAATTTATAAAGCAAAAATATTCCCCGTATGAAAATTCTTTTTTCAAAAAATCTGAAATTTTTACCGATAAGAAAGTTGTAAAAACGTCCATTACACAACAAAAATTTATCAACTCTGATACGAATAGAACAGAGGTCATACCTACAATTCACGTCACAGAAAAAATAAAGAAAGAAAATTTTATAGAAATATTTGCTGATGGCATTCACGCAATTTGTAATTTATCTCGTACAGGACATCGTGCTTTGATAATAGTTTTAGAAGAATATCGATCTAATAAATCAACAAACGAAGATCCCAGCAGCGTTACCTTAATTTGGTTTGATGGGGGTATAAATGGAAAAAAGCGCGATATGGTCGACAGAACTTTTCACAATGGTTTAAGAGAGCTCATACAAAAAGGAATTTTAAAACCAAAATTGCCTAATCAATACTGAGTGAATCCTATTCTGTTCTTCAAAGAAGAAAAAGTTGCTTTTATGAAAGAATATCAAATAGAATCATCTTCTACCAAACCGGATATTTCATCCGTTGAACATCAAACAGATCTTGAAGATTTTATAACAAAATAACTTGTATCATTTATCGTACTGTGTATATTGTGGAGCATCTTGATTTAAGCGCGTGAGGGGAAAATAATGTCAAAATCACAAATAAGCAAAGAGGCGCTCGTCCTTTTGCTTTTATGGCTTCGTGGTCCTTTAAGATTGATACTAAGCCTTATAATGATAATGGGGTTTGTGGGATTGTTTACAATTCCTATTATGATATTATCAATAGGTTGGTCAAAGCACTAATAAACATTACAATTTGTTCCTTTATATTAGGTTTTGGCTCTTTCCTTCTAATTTTTTATTATGATAAACTTATAAGATATTTACAATAAACTGTTCACATATTTTTCCATTAACAATACTAATAAAAAACAAAAGATCACGATAATTAAATCTGTATTCCGATATAATTGATGAGATTAATACATATAATTTTTAAAGAGGGGAAAAATGAAAAAATTTATTTTAATATGCTTGGCTCTATTGACTATAGGATTGAATATTACAGGTTGTGGTAAAAGTAGAAGAGGAAAAACGTAGAGCCCAACAAGAAGAACAAGCTAAAAAGTTTTTTGAAACAAAATCGCCAGATACAGATCGTGGACATGCATATTAAATAAATACCCCACGACAATAAAATGTGAGTTATCAATCTCTAACTAAAAGAGTATTTTGTGTAACTCACACCTGACAACGTCATTGTACACTTTAACACGTATGAAGACAATCAGTTTTAAAAACTTTGGAAAGGCTTTTCATAACCTATCCGCTTAACGCTAAGTATTTATATAACAAAATACCCATTTATTATCTTTTCTTGTCTTTTTTATAATATTTTCAAATATATATCACTTAAAATACCTTATTATTTTCATCACTTTCTTTTGACTTATCCCCCTATAAGCTTTCTCTTTAATCATGATCTCAAAGCCGCGTGAGAAAAGAACAAGATAGGCCTTTTGGTTATTGATAAGGGGCACACGTGCGCCTAACGATACGCTTTTACAGAATTTCCCAGCCTTTAAAACTTAAGGCTTTTAGCCTTCTCATTTAAATGCAGGTTTGATGTCATGATTTTGGGGTGCGATTATTAAGAGTTTGAGAAGCGAAGAGCTTTTCATTTAAAAAGCAAAACGAAATGACGTATAGCCAAGGAAACGCGCGCTCCCATAGCGCTATAGTAAACAACCTATAAGGATATTTTAAACACAACAAATTTTCATAACGAGCGTTGTCCACCAAGGACTGTGTGGATTATCATTAACTTTTTTCTGATAAGATTTGCAGTAGAATATTGTCTTGATTTTTAAATAGCGCTTGAAAAGACGCTTTATCAATAATGGTCAATATTAATTATGGTCAATGGGATTATAGCTTCCATGATCTCTTCGCCAATCTTCTGGTTGTTGAAATTGGCTCGACCATAAACCGTTTTGTGCTTTTTGAGCAGCAGATTGTAGAGTTTTATAGTCTGCGGGGGATGGAAAATGATGCTGATCTTTTGTCAACACCATCAACCCTTCTGCCAGCCCCAACCGCGCCAGATCAACCCCATCTACAAAACATTGTGCATAATGAACCTGTTGAACGACACGTGCTTGCCGACAAGTAACCTTTTTATCAATTGTTTTTGAAACAAGCCAAGCCGTAACAAAAGCACCGCAAGGCCACTTAACTCCGTTGCGTGAGGCAAATTGTCGTGTTTCACAGCTTTCCACACCATATAAACGGATATCACGGATGATCTTTTTTCTCCACCCATCATCTACAAGCGTAATCATTTTAAAGGTCACACCACTTGTGACCTGTATAGCACCGGAATAGACCGGCACATTTTCTTCATAAAATTGTGATGCGATTGGTTCTGAATGCAACACCACATTTTGTTGGCTTGCGTCTTGTTGGTTTGCATAATCAACCAATTGTGACTTCGGATTTTGAACGGGGTTTCCAATTGTCTTTTCTGATCCTTCAAAAAGAGAAAATTGCATAATATTTTCAGTATGTTGACTGAAATAAAAGTATCCTAAAATAATAATACAAATTAAGACAATATATTTAGGCGCTGCTCGAAGATATTTTAAAAGTATCATTTTGAATATTACTATATTTTTTGTTCATTAAATAATAAAAGATTAAATATTATTAATTTATCGATAGAAAAATTTATTTTTTTCATTTATATGATTCCCGATTAATATTTTGAATATTAATTTTGTGATTAACTTAAACATAAAGCGGGGGAATTTTCATGAAAAACATGAATAATTCGTTCATTAATGAACATACCTTACAAAAAACTATTCTATCCAACACCCAAAAGAAATGGTTAACAGCAGCATTGATGCTGTTTATTGCCTTCATGGCACTGAGTGAACCAGCATTTGCTGATGGCGGCTTCGGAAAAATTGAAACTGCTCTTCAAAAAATAGTTGATGCTTTAAAAGGACCAATTGCAAAATCAATCGCAACCATTGCGATTGCTGGTGTTGGGCTTGCATGGATTGCTGGTTATGTTGAAATGCGTAAAGCTTTCTTTGTTTGTGTTGGCATCGGCATTGTTTTTGGTGCATCGCAAATCGCATCAATGTTTATGTCTTAATTCGCTTAACTTTAGCCTTTCAAAGCCATGAAAGAGCACGACAAGCTAACAGAAGATACGTTATTTCTTGCTTGCACGCGCCCTGCAATGATTGCAGGCGTGACGGTGGAAGCTATGGGATTAAATGGGATAGGAACGATGATATTGTTCATTATGGCAGGCAATATTTTTTTTCTAACCTTTGGTGTGATGCTGCATTTCATATTCAAGGAAATCCTAAAGCATGACCATAACAAATTTCGTATTCTTCTGACATGGCAAAAAACAAGTATTTTTGCCAGAAATTCGAGTCTATGGGGTGGGGGAAGTATTTCTCCATTACGATTAATTCGTAATTATGAGGAATTACAATGAATAGAACAGAGCGCAAACGTGAAAAGCAGCCAGAGGCGATCATTCCTTATGTGCGCCATGTCAATAAACACATCATTGCGCTGGATTCACGCGCTCTCATGAGCGTTATTAAACTTGAAGGCATTAACTTTGAGACAGCGGATATTATTGATCTGAATGTGCTTCACGAACAGCTCAATAATCTGTTTAAAAACATAGCGGATGAACGGATAGCGCTTTATAGCCATATTATCAGAAAGCGTGAAACGATTTATCCGGATGGGAATTTCAGATCGGCATTTGCCAAGCAATTAGATGATAAATATCGCGAGCGGATGATTTCACAGGAGCTTTATCGCAATGAGCTTTATCTTTCGATTTTGTGGAACCCACACGTTGATCAAACGGATAAATTAGTGGAGTTTTTCAAACGTTTAGGCAAAGCCAAGCAAGAAAAGACAGAAGTTGATGCAGAGTCCATTCGCAAGCTTGAAGATATTACCACAGATCTTATTCAAAATTTAGAGCGTTATGGTGCAAGAAGATTGAGTCTTTATGAACATGAAGGCAATATTTATTCGCAGCAAAGTGAGTTTATCCACCAATTGGTGGGAGGTCGTCGTGAACGGATACCTCTCACATGGGGGACGATAGCTTCGACTGTTTATTCAGACCGTCTCATTTTTGGAAAAGAGATCATAGAAATACGCACCGAGGCGGGACAGCGGTTTGCGGGCATGTTTGGTTGGAAAGAATATCCAGCAAAAACCAGGGTAGGCATGGCGGATGGTTTGCTCACCCTTCCCTTTGAGTTTATTTTCACCCAATCGTTTATTTTCAAGAGCAAAAATGCTGCCAAACAGATTATGGGGCGCAAACAAAACCAAATGGTCAATGCAGGAGATCGAGCAGGTTCACAAATTATGGAACTGGATGATGCGCTTGATGATCTTGAATCCAATCGTTTTGTTTTAGGGGAGCATCATTTATCATTGGCAGTTTTTGCTGATACGCCGCAAGAGTTAGCGGATAATCTTGCCAAAGCGCGTTCTCGTCTTACAGATGGTGGGGCTGTCATTGCGCGGGAAGATTTAGGGTTAGCAGCAGCTTGGTGGGCACAATTGCCTGGCAATTATGCTTATCGCACGCGTTCTGGTGCGATAACAAGCCGCAATTATGCAGCGCTTTCTCCTTTTCATTCTTTTCCGGTTGGAAAAATAGATGGCAATGTGTGGGGACCAGCGGTAGCCTTGATGAAAACCTCTGCTGGTTCACCGTTTTATTTTAACTTTCACTTTGGTGATTTAGGCAATACGTTTGTTTGTGGTCCCTCTGGTTCTGGGAAAACGGTTATTGTTAATTTTCTTTTAGCACAACTTCAAAAGCATGATCCCAATATGGTCTTTTTTGATAAAGATCGGGGCGCAGAACTTTTTGTGAGGGCTGGTGGTGGCACTTATATGCCCTTGAAGAATGGTAGACCGACAGGCATAGCACCGCTAAAAGGCTTAGACTATAACAATCCAGCAGATAGAGTTTTTTTACGCCAATGGATTATCAAGCTTGTTTCTTCTGAAGATCAAAAGATCAGTGAATCAGAAAGACAAGATATCACGGCGGCTGTTGACCAACTTGCCTTATTACCCAAAGAACAACGGACAATATCGGCCTTACAAATGTTTTTTGACACCACGCATAGAGAGGGGATAGCGGGTCGTTTAGAGAGATGGTGTAAAGGCAATGCCTTAGGGTGGGTTTTTGACAATCCTGATGACGACATTGGCATTGATGCAAAATTTATTGGTTATGACATGACGGATTTTTTAGACAATAATGAAATTCGTCCCCCCTTAATGATGTATCTTTTTCATAGGATTTTGTCTCTGATTGATGGACGTCGTATTATCATTGTCATTGATGAGTTTTGGAAAGCCTTAGAGGATGATTCCTTTAAAGCCTTTGCGCAAGACAGGCTGAAAACTATCCGTAAACAAAATGGTTTGATGTTGTTTGCAACGCAATCTCCCAAAGATGCGATCAATTCGACCATTGCTCACACCATTATAGAGCAATGCCCCACACAAATTTATTTTCCCAATCAAAAGGGCAATCATGGGGATTATGTAGAAGGTTTTAAATTATCGGACAGAGAATTTAACCTGATACAATCAGAATTAAGCCGTGAGTCACGGCGTTTTCTCATCAAACAAGGACAAAGTTCAGTTGTAGCAGAACTGAATTTACGCGGCTTTGATGATGAAATAGCCATTTTAAGTGGCACCACCAAGAATATTGAACTCCTAGAGACCATTATGGATGAAGTTGGACAATCTCCAGAAAAATGGCTTCCTATTTTTCAAGAAAGGTCAAAGCAATGAAAAAACTTTTATTGGCAACAGCTCTTTGCGCAATTTCTTTTGGACCTCAAGCAAATGCATTTGGAGGTGGTCCCTTTGATTATAAAATACTGCTGGAAAATATAGAGCAAGCCAAAAGATTGAGAGAACAAGTTGCAAAAGCAGAACAACAAATTCAACAAGGTGCACAACAGCTTGAGCAATTAAAGAGCCAACTCGATCAAGCGAAACAGTTATATAACTCCTTAAATGTCAAGCCTGACATTTCGGGATTGAAAGAGATGTTTAACAAGCAAGGGAGCAGTGGCGCCCTTCCTTCAGATTTTAACCACTTTCAACAATCAATGGGCAGTGGTGGCGGCGGTGGCGGTGGCGGCGGCAGCAAAAACACGCAAAAATGGCAAGAAGAACTTAAATACAAAGAGCCCGCGGGGGGCGCAGACTCAAAAGAGGCAGTAGATGCTTTTTACACACAGGAAGTGAAAAAAGCTGAACAGCGCGTAGTAGGACAAGCAGCAAAAGGACAAGACGTCTACGAAGAAGCCAGTGAAACACAAAAAAACATTACCAAGCTTCTTGACGAACTTGGAAGTACTGAAGATGCGGGTAAAATTCAAGGCATTCAAGCACAACTAGAAGCGATACAAGCAAAACTCCAAACACAAGTCCTTCAAATGCAAGCCGCCGCAATGATTCAACAAGCAGAAGAAAAAGCGGCAGAAAGACGTGAAATAGAAGAATTTAAAGCACGAACCAAAGCTTTAGCCCAAAAAATGCGTGGTCAATAAACGAGAAAAAAGAGGGGCTTGAATATGAACAAGATCATCATAACAACATTGCTACTTTGCACAGGGCTCATCACCACTGGATGTGAAAAAACCCACAGCGTAGAAGAACTTAAAAAAAATAAAAAACTGATGGAAGAAGTATTAGTGAAATGTTTGACGTCAGGGGATTTGAATTCGAAAAATTGTAAAAATGCAGAGCAAGCTGAACTTGAAACCCGTAAAAAATGGGGAGGATTTGGCTCAACAAATGACGATAAACAAGATTCTGAAAAGAAACAGGACAATAAATAATGAATAAAGTTCTCATAACAACATTGCTACTTTGCACAGGGCTTATGGCTGCTGGTTGTGAAAAAACCTATAGCGTCGCAGAATTTAAAAAAAATCCAAAATTATTTGATGAATGGGTCACGAGATGTGGAGGGATAGGAACTTCAAAAAATTGTGAAAACCTAAGAGTAGCAGGCGCTGAACTTGAGAAAGAACGTCAGGCAAAAGTTGAAGAAGAAAATCGCAAAATAGATGAAAAATTTAAAGCTGAACAAAAAGCTTGGATTGAAAAAATGAGAGCTGAGAATGAAAAATTCCGAGCCGAACAAGAAGCAAAGCGACGTGCTGAAGAAGAACAAGAAGCAGAAGAGCGCGCTAAAGCTAAACAACAACAGGACAATAAATAATGAATAAAGTTCTCATAACAACATTGCTACTTTGCACAGGGCTTATGGCTGCTGGTTGTGAAAAAACCTATAGCGTCGCAGAATTTAAAAAAGATAAAAATTTACGCGATGAATGGAGACGTAAGTGTGGATGGACAGGAGATTCACAAAATTGTAAAAATTTAGACAAAGCAATAGAAGAAGTACGTCAAGAAAATTTTGATAACTATCTAAATAAATATCGTAAAAATGACGATAAACAAAAAATGAAAGAACAATCTGAAAAGAAAGAAGACAGTAATTAAAGCATAAAAATTCGACTTTGTATGGAACGCGAACCCGTATGATAAGAAGCGGAGAAAAACAATGGCAGCGTATGATATATTTACCATGATAGACAACGGGTTGATCGAGCCCCTCACAAAGGTAATGGATAGCACCATTACACATCGCTATTGCGCTTTAGCTGCTCAACTTAAAGAGCTTTATACACTCTATAATAGATTTATGGCAAGATTATGTCTCTGCCCTAGATTTATCATCACTGGTTATAAAAAACCAGAACATAGCATAATTTAAAAATTGTGCTCAAAACTCAAAAACTGAAAGGAAAAAGGGGAAATATCTATGAATAAAGTTCTCATAACAACATTGCTACTTGGCACTGGAATTATCGCTGCTGGATGTGAAAAAACTCACAGTGTAGCAGAATTTAAAAAAGATAAAAAATTGATGGAAGAGTGGAATGCTAAATGTGGATTCGCAGGAACTGCCAAAAATTGTGAAAACCTAAGATTAGCACAACTTGAACTTCAAAAGGAATATGAAGCCAAAGCTGAAGAAAGAAGCCGGAAAGCGGCAGAGCGCTTCAACAAAGCGATGGATGAACTTATGGACCAACAAAAAGCTGAACATGAAAAATGGAAAGCTGATTTTGAAAAAAGAAAAGCTGATTTTGAAAAAAGACAAGCTGAAGAAAAAGCAAAAGAACAAGCCGAACGAGAAGCAGAAGAGCGTGCTAAAGCTAAACAACAACAGGATAATAATTAAGACATAATGAAGAGCGGAGCATCTAAATGGCAATAGAAACCAACGGTGTATTTACTTGGATAGATAATACTGTAATGCATTCCCTTACAAAAATAATGGATAGCACCATTACACATCGCTATTGCGCTTTAGCTGCTCAACTTAAAGAGCTTTGTACACTCTATAATAGATTTATGGCAACATTATGTCTGTGCCCTAGATTTATCATCACTGGTTATAAAAACCGATAACACAAGCAGAATTTAAAGATTGTGCTCAAACCTTGTAAAACTGAAAGAAAGAAGGGGAAATATCTATGAATAAAGTTCTCATAACAACATTGCTGCTTTGCACTGGAATTATCGCTGCTGGATGTGAAAAAACCTATAGCGTTGCAGAATTTAAAAAAGATAAAAATTTACGCTTAGAGTGGGATGCTAGATGTGGATTTGCAGGAACTTCAAAGAATTGTGAAAACATGCGGTTAGCATTTTTAGAACTTCAGAAAGAGTATGAAGCAAAAGCAGCAGAAAGAAGTCGTAAAATTGAAGAAGAAAATCGCAAATCAATGGAAAAATTGAAAGCTCAAATGAGGGACGATCTTGAAAAAAGGAAAGCTGAACTAGAAGCAAAAGAGCGCGCGGCAGAAGAACAACAGAATAATAATTAAGACATAATGAAGAGCGGAGCATCTAAATGGCAATAATAACGAAAGGCGTATTTACTGACATAGACAATATGTTGATGAATCCCATTACAAAAATAATGGATAGCGCCACTACACATCGCTATTGCGCTTTAGCTGCTCAACTTAAAGAACTTTACAGACTATACAATAGATTTATGGCAACATTATGTCTGTGCTCTAGATTTATCATCACTGGTTATAAAAAACCAGAACATAGCAGAATTTAAAGATTGTGCTCAAACCTTGTAAAACTGAAAGGAAAAAGGGGAAATATTGATGAATAAAGTTCTCATAACAACATTGCTACTTGGCACTGGAATTATCGCTGCTGGATGTGAAAAAACCTATAGCGTTGCAGAATTTAAAAAAGATAAAAATTTACGCTTCGAGTGGGATGCGAAATGTGGATTTGCAGGGACTTCAAAAAATTGTGAAAACATGCGGTTAGCATTTTTAGAACTTCAAAAAGAATATGAAGCAAAAGCAGCAGAAAGAAGTCGTAAAATTGACGAAGAAAATCGCAAATCAATGGAAAAATTGAAAGCTGAACAAGACGCTTGGATTGAAAAAATGAGAGCTAAACGAGAAGCAAGAGAACGCGCTAAAAGAGAAGCTGAACAACAACAAAATAACCATTAAGACATAATGAAGAGCGGAGCATCTAAATGGCAATAGTAACCAAAGGTGTATTTACTTGGATAGATAATACTGTAATGCATTCCCTTACAAAGACAATGGATAGCACCATTACACATCGCTATTGCGCTTTAGCTGCTCAACTTAAAGAGCTTTGTACACTCTATAATAGATTTATGGCAACATTATGTCTGTGCTCTAGATTTATCATCACTGGTTATAAAAACCGATAACACAAGCATAATTTAAAGATTGTGCTCAAAACTTGTAAAACTGAAAGGAAAAAGGGGAAATATCTATGAATAAAGTTCTCATAACAACATTGCTACTTTGCACAGGGCTCATCACAGCTGGATGTGAAAAAACCTATAGCGTCGCTGAATTTAAAAAAGATGAAAAATTACGCCTAGAGTGGGATGCAAAATGTGGATTTGCAGGAACTTCAAAAAATTGTGAAAACATGCGGTTAGCATTTTTAGAACTTCAGAAAGAATATGAAGCAAAAGCTGAAGAAAGAGAGCGTGAAGATGACGAACGTTATCGTAAAGCAATGGAAAAAGCTAAAGCTGAACAAGACGCCAGGATTGAAAAAATGAGAGCAGAGAATAAAAAATTCCGAGCTGAACAAGAAGCAAAAGAACGCGCTGAAGAAGAACGAAGAGCGAAAGAGCGCGCTGAAGAAAAACAAAATAACCATTAAATTATAAAAATATACAATGAAAAGTGGAGCATCTAAATGGCAATAATAACGAAAGGCGTATTTACTGATATAGATGATATGTTAATGAAGCCAATTACAGAGACAATGGATAAAACCATTCACAACCTTTCATCGTCTTTAAGTGCTCCGCTTAAACTGTCTTGTACAATTTACATTATATTTATAGGATACAATATCATCTATGGGCGTTCTTCCATGCCACTGTGGGAGTTTATAGCGACAACTTTCAAACTGGGCATCATAGTTGCACTCGCCACAAACGCCGCTCTTTATAATGAGTGGGTCAGTGGGATATTTTTCCATGATCTGCCGAATGCCATTTCAAATGTCACCCAAGGTGCACATTCGGATCGAAATGTATGGGACAATATGATGAACCAAGCTGGAGCACAGGTTTTGGACGCAGCAAACCAGTACACGGGTCTCTCTCAAATGGGGATGTTTATTGCGACATGGATTGCTGGTTTTATCTGCCTAGTAGTTGCTGCCTTTTTTTGTACAGTTGGTTTTGCCGTTTCACTATTTGCTAAACTGGGATCATTTCTTGTCCTATCAATAGGACCACTCTTCATAAGCCTCTATATGTTTTCCTCAACCAGAAAATTTACAGAGGCATGGTTAGGGCAAGTTGCAAACTTCATCATTTTATATGTGTTAGTCGTGCTGCTTGGTGGCTTATATGTCAATATTGCGATGAACATTTTTTCAGCAGGTCTTAAAAATATCTTCACTACTTTAATTCAGTTCTTGGTTGTTGGTCTTGGTGGTATTTACCTTTTCCTCAGACTCCCTGATATCGCATCAGCTTTAGCCTCTGGGGGGGCTTCTCTTACAGGATCAGGACCAGTTGCTAAAGCAACGGCTCAACTAAGTGGACGAGCTGCTAATGCAGCAACAAGGGGCATTAAAAAATTAGCATCACTATTAAAAAAGGTCTAAGTTCAAATGCGGGAATTTAAAAAAATTGGGATTATCTTACCATTTCTCTTTCTCAGTGGCTGTGTGTCTTCACCAAACACACTGAAGTCACTCCCAAAGTGTGATGGATATTCTAAACGTCCACTCAACAGATCAATGTGGAATTGGGAAGGGAAAAAACCCACGCCCACGCCCATTATCATCAGTAACAACACCCCTTCACCCGTAGAAGGTAAGCTGGAAACGCTTCTGGCACAAAAATTAACGGATGAAGAAATCAAATCTTACAAAAATTGCGGGCAAAAAGCATGAAAGAAAAAGACATAGAACAATACATTGCTGAAGCGCGCTCGTTTGATCAAGACCGCATGCTCGCCTCACGCCGCACCACCCGCGTCTCGCTTGCCATTGCCGGCATAGCCGTTGCTGTTGCAATACTGTCTTCTCTCGCGGTCATCACCCTCACACCCCTTAAAACCGTGGAACCTTTTGTCATCCGCGTCGACAATTCAACCGGCATCACTGAAGTTGTGGAAGCCTTAAAAGAAGGTCCCACCAATGTCGATGAAGCAATCACACGCTACTTTGCTGCAAAATATGTCCGCTCCCGTGAAGGCTTCACTACAGAAGAAACACAACACAACTTCCAAACCGTCTCCCTCCTCTCTTCTTCAGAAGAACAGGAAAGATTTGCCAGCTGGTATGGAGCAAGAAATCCCCAAAGTCCTCAAATTCTCTATAAACACGCCGCCGTTACAATAACAATAAAATCAATCTCCTTTATCAATGACGATGTTGCCCAAGTGCGTTACTACAGAACCATTCACGACAACGACAAAAACAAAGAATTCATCACCCACTGGGTTGCAACACTTACCTTTGAATACATCAATGCCCCTATCTCTGTCCAAAACCGTTTGATAAATCCTCTAGGGTTTATTGTTAGTGAATATAGAACCGATCCGGAAGTGGTCAACTGATCATGACAAAAAAAATTCTTTTTCTCATTCTTAACATCGCTATTACCCTTTCTTTAACGCCTAGCCATGCCAGTATTTTTCCCACTCGTGCGCCAAGCGATAGCCGCATTCGCTTTATCAACTATGATGCCTATAATGTCACAAAAATTATTGGCTCCATACGCTCATCGGTACAAATAGAATTTTCTCCCAATGAAGAAATTGCTCATGTAGCGATTGGCAACAGCGTTGCATGGGAAGTTGCACCAGCGGGTAATATTCTTTTCCTTAAAGCGCGGGAAGTCCAACCCATTACCAATCTCCAAGTCGTCACCACAAAGCTTGATGGCTCAAAGCGCTCCTATCAATTTGAACTCATGGTCAAAGATGGAGAAATTTCCTCTGGACAAGAAACATATTTCCTTGTGAAATTTCGCTACCCACAAGAAGAAGCAGAACAAAGAAGACTCGCAGCCCTTATGCGACAAGAAAAACAACAAGCCCAGCGTATCGATAATGTCTTCAACGCTTCTGAAACCTACGGACCTCGCAATTGGGCTTACACCGCTCAAGGATCGAGCGTGCTCGAACCCTCCTCCGTTTATGACAATGGCAAAACCACAACATTTACATTTCCCGACAACCAAGAAATCCCTGCCATTTACATTGTCAGCAATGACGGTACAGAATCGCTGGTTCCCAAAACCACGAGAGGCAACATGGTGATTGTCCATGCCATTAGCGCACGCTTCACCCTAAGACAGGGAAAAAACGTCCTATGCGTCTTTAACGAAGCCTATCAACCAAAAGGCACAAATCCAAATACCGGAACAACCTCACCATCTGTTGAACGTAAAATTGCATCAGATCTTTAAATAAGCGGGAATTGAAGGGGACAACACATGAGTGATAAACCAATCATCGAAGATCGCGGATCTATTGGGGATGGCAAAAACAATAGCGCCAAAAGCGCTGGCAAAAAAATAGTTGTCGCAATAGCCTGTATAGGAATCTGCGGCTATGTGCTCTGGAACATCTTAGCCACCCCCACAGAACAAAAAGACACCGCAAAAGCTCATAAAAAACAAGAAAAAAGCTTTCACAATTCCCTCGCCCCTTTAGAGCTCGCGCCCTCTGACCCGCGTGCAAACATAGCGCCAATAACCTTACCACCCCCACAACCACTCGCACAAGAACCCAAAAAAGATGACCCATTACTTGATGCCGCAAGACGTGCCCCTGTTTTAGCTTTTGCCAAAGGCTCTAAATCTCAATTAAAAGACATCGTCAACACGACTCTCAACCCCTTTGAAAAATTCCATGCCCTTGAAAATCTCGCGAATGCGCAAAATTCTCCTGCCCTTCAAGACACACAAAATTTTGCAACCCTATTAAAGCCTACCAAAACAGAAGAAGCAAAAGCAAAACTCATCGGCAATAGAAACTTTATCATCGCCATGGGAACCTCTATTCCCTGTATCTTAGAAACCGCATTAAACAGTGAGCAACCAGGCTTTGCAAGCTGCATCATCAACCGTGATATCCTCTCTGACAATGGGCGCGTTGTTTTGCTTGATAAAGGAACCCAAGTGATTGGCGAATACCGCGGAGGGATAAAACAAGGTCAATCTCGCCTCTTTGTACTCTGGACAAGAGCAAAAACCCCAACCGGTGTCATCATCGACCTTGCCTCACCCGCAACCGACAGTTTAGGCAGAGCCGGTTTTGATGGCAACATCAACACCCATTGGTGGGAACGCTTTGGCTCTTCCCTTTTACTCACCGTTATTGATGGTGCCACAACAGTTTTAACAAATAAAATAGTAGGCAATTCCAATAAAGAAGGTTCAAACAACTCTGGAGGCGGCGGTTTTGAAGGCGCAAACAACACTGGAAAAGAGGCCGCCAGTATTGCTCTTGAAAATCAAATCAACATCCCTCCTACCTTAGAAAAATTTCAAGGCGAACTGGTCAACATCTTTGTAGCAAAAGATCTCGATTTTTCCTCTGTCTATAAACTAGTCGTAAAGAGCAAAAGAAACCGCTCTACTCCCAGCTATTCCTTTTTTCATTAAGCCAATAAAGTCACATTATGCCATCAGCAAAAAATGCAGAACGCGCCTCCATCGTTTTAACAAAATTAAAGATCTTAGATGACTTCCTCAATGATGACAATTTATTTGAAATTGTTATCAATCGCCCTGGCGAAGTAATCGTTGAGGGTCCCAATGGTTGGCAAACCCACATCTTAAAAGAGCTAACCTACAGCGAACTAGAAGGGATTGCAAAAGTTGTTGCTGCCTACACAACACAAAAAATCAGTGTAGAAAACCCCGTTCTCTCC
>NZ_JBHIRB010000023.1:0-19619 GCF_042196845.1 Bartonella sp. AA9NXGY | reverse complement strand
CGTGCTGGTGGCTTTATAGAGTGGCTTTGCTCCTATATTATTCATGTTTATTGTTGTCGTACCAATATTTATACCACGCGCCTTAAAGCGGATAATGATATCGTTTTTATATTTCGCTATCGGCGACACCGTCGTCAACGTGATTGATGTTGTTTGTTCCTTTCCATTCACAATAAACTTTGAGTCAAGAGAACCACCATTATCGGCAAGATATTCACGTATACGCTGCATCATGACCCGCGCACTATCATTAACAGAACTAGGCGGCTGCCCTTCTGCCCAATTAATGATACTATCGGAATTCGCATTTTGATCAGCTGTGAGTGACCAGTCATAAATATCAGACATGATAAGCCCCCGTTCTTCTTAATAGCTCTTCGCGCAATTGCTCTTCTTTTTGCCGCCCATAGGAACCAACAGATTGCCGCCTAGAAGGATCAATGAGAGGTGTTAAATCTGTCGGTCCCCCAGTCGATTGTGAGAAACCCGCCATGACTGGTTGCTGTAACATTTGTTGCTGTACCATCTGTGCCTGCTGTTTTTGTCGTTCTCCATTCTCTCTCATTAAATGAAGCAAACCGGAAAAGCCCTTTTTAAGAGCACCTGCATCAATACCTTGTGCTTGCAATGGTGTGGTTTCCATAATCTGTCCTGTTAAATTGTCTCTGCTTTCAGGTGCCATCATTCTGTTTGGGAATGGCGTGTCATATGCCATCAATTGGTTGCCCCCTTGATCACCTTGACCCACTTGATTACCTTGAAGTGTCTTTTGAATCCTCTCAAACCCACGCAAAGGACCCACCTCGTTTGGTGCTGCTTGTCCATTGCTTTGGTTTTGCTGTATCGTTCTCTTCAAAGCATCTCCCGTTTTATTATAAAGCCCATAAATATGATTCATAAAATCCCCTGCTGTAGCTTCCATGTTGCCACCGTTGAGTGTGACTGCCTGTCGACCTAAAAGCTGGCTCGCTGGGATATGTGGATTTTTGATAAGCTTTACTGCCCCTGCTGGTCCTTGTTGGTGTGCGAGGTAAAGCTCTGCCTCTGATGGCTCTCTGCCTAATGCTGTGACTAAATAACGCGTATTATCCTTCGTTAACCGTGCCATAGCATCGGTTGCTTGAAAGGGATCAAACTTGTCATTCAGTTGATAGTGTTTTGCTGTTGAATCGAGAAATTGATACAGCCCCCCTGCACTGCTGTTCTTATTTCTTGCATTTGGATTACCATTACTTTCTATCATAGCAACACGTTCAAGAAAGCTTTCTGGCAAACCATATTTTTGTGCTGCCTGTGAGATAGCACGCTTCACATTGGGATGAAAATTGATCATTAGTTTATAACCGTTCTATCAGCACTGCTATTCAAAAGAATGCCAAGAAAATTGAAGAATTTTGTGTGATCTTCTTTGGTTATTAAGCGTTTCTTTTCTGCTTCATGAAACTTCTTAATTAATTCAACGGCTTTTTCTCTTGCTAACCCAAAATCTTCTTTTTCCCGTGCTGTTATGAGAGCCGCAATATCTCTCTCAGTCTCTCTATGCACTCCTAAGAGTTTGCGTCCCCATTCTCTTGCTAAAGTTTTCAGGGTTGTCTTGATTAGATGAATCTTTCCTCCAATCGCAGCGTCTTCTATAGCCTTTTCTTCTACTTCACCCATATGGTTTGGCAATCGTGCAAAAAGTTTTGTTCTTTCCACTTCTGGTCGCAACACTTTCATAAGTTGCTTGGCTTTGTCCTCACCAAAACTCTGCCGTAATTTTTCTTGACCATTCTGCGTGTCAAACAAACTCAAAAGATTGTGGTCAAAATTCTGTGCATTGCCTGCCGCATCCTCTAGTTGCGACCGGATACCTTTTTGAAAAGCCTCTTTTTCCATCAACCCAAAATGTGAAAGTTGTCTGTTGATTGTATCAAGATCAACACTCTTATTCAGTGCTTTTTTTCCTTGCTCCAAAGCATTACCGATAGTACGCTCGTCATAATAAATTTTCCGTGCCTTAATATATTCTGGAGATGATGTATCCAAAACGTCCAGAATGCGTTGTTTGAAATCAGTCAAATCTCGAGCATATCCCCATTTTCCTTTGATACGTGCAGACTTAATTTGATCATCCAAAACCTCTTTCATCTTATGTAAAATTCGCATATTCAGCTTTGGATATCCATTGCTCCCTATAACTGTTGCATCCGCTTCATTTGGCATTCGCGCAATTGCTTTTTTATAGGCTTTTTGGAAGGCAGGAATTTCTTGCAACCGCGATAAATCTTTACTGACAGCATTAGAAATAGGAGAAGCTTTCGCCCTCTCATAAAATGGTTCAGCCTTTTTCTGTGCTTGTTTGATAATCTCTTGCTTTAAATCAAGCGTATCTACTTTTGGACCCATCACATCTGTCAACGCATCCTTTACCCGCAGTGCACTCGCATCTTGTCTTTCATTCAAACGATTACTTATGAGCGAATAAGTATCATGGTCTTTTTTTGCTGCCTTAAAAGCTCTTGTAGCAAGCCCATCGTGAAGATCAATAATCATTGAATCAGGACCACGCTGTTTTAATGCCCTTTCAAGCTTATCAACACCTTCATCCCCTAAAGTCTGGCTTACATCCCTAAGCGCTCTATCGCTTACCTGAAATGCTTCTTTTTCTGGCATTAGCGCTGCTTTTGCTGCCATTTCAGCTGGGCTTATAGGTCCTCTCAATGCTGCTTTAAGTGATTTTGTCACAAAAGGCGTCACTTTTGATACACCACTGGCAACAAATGGTGTTGCAACGCCTAGCCCTGCACCAAACCCAGCAGACACTAGAGTATCTGCAAGCCCTTCCCCTTCACCACTGCCTGCTATTCCACCATAAATGGCTCCAGTTTTTGCTGCACGCCCCAAGCTAAATTTTGCCGCCTCTTTACTTGCTACTGCTTTCATTGCTGCTTCACCTGCAGCTTTTGCCGCTGCCCGTTCCGCACCCTCTGCTAAAGCAGATTGCACCGCCCTTTCTCTTGCTGCTAAAGCTTTACTGGTTATTTGTGCTCCTGCAACACCAGCTCTACCTCCCAGCACAACATCAGCCCCAATTGCCGCACGAGCAGCAGCAGTAGCCCCTGCCGCGGGTGGAAAGAGGGCAGAAGCAATTACGGGTGCCGCAGCACCCGTTAAATTCCCCGCAAGAGATGCATAAAAATGATCTCGGTTCGCCGCTCTTTGATAATCACGCCATCGCTTTGTCACTTCATTATACTTTTTGACTGCCTCTTTATCTCCCATCCAATAAGCAATAGGACCCGCTTCTGATATTCCGGCTATTTCATCATCATAGCCCATAGTTAACCCATGAAGAGCTCCCCATCCAAAAGCACCCGCAACACTTGGATGTGGACCATCTTCCTCTGTTGCACCATTATTTCCTGTAACAGAACCACTTAGCCTTTCCTTATTCTTCGCGAAAAGCTCTTGAAGCTGTTCTGGTGTATAGTCACTTATATGCCCAATGACTCTTGTGTTTTTACGATTAATAAGAGGGGGGATTACTTCAGCCATTGGTTTGTTTCTCCTTAATGCGTCCATCACTATCAACGAACAACATGCCTTCCGGCAATGCTTCTATCTGTTTTTCTAGTGGATCATTTGACTGTGCATGATTTCCCTTATAAGCATCTTGCCCATAGGCGGCTCGAACGAGCTCGTTTGTTGCTTCTGCACCACCAAAAAGAATTGCGCGCGTTGCTGCATTGGATTTATTGAAAGTGTCAATAACTGTTTTTAAAGATTTCTTCATTTGCTCTGCAGAAAGATCTTGATACAGTGCTGCTACAGAGTTTTGCAATGCTTGCAATTCCATATTAGACAAATTCCCAAAGCCAGATGCGCCATTTGGTGAAAATGCTTTTGCTTTTCTCAAGGCATCAAGCCCGATACTTGCCTTCAATGAATCGAGCATATGCCCAAAATCTTTTGCCTTAGAATTAGGAAGGAACGACCCTATAGAACCCGTGAAACCAACAACATGCGGGTGTTCCTCAATAGTTTTTAGCAATTCTTTAGATGCTGAGAGTATACGATTTGACCTGTCTGCTGTTTCCAGAATTCGCATTTGCATTTGTTGGTTTTTACGCTCCTCCTCCTTCTGTTCTTGAATTAATTTATGTTCTGAACCACTGCCTGCAATTGGCACCGCACGTATGCCACCAAGTGCATTTTCATCCTTAACATACATATAACCTGATTCAGGCTTTGACAGCATGCCATCAGTATTTCCCCCTAATCCAGAAGCAGTGGAACGTTGTCCCCCTTGGACTGGGATAATTTTCCCTGTGCTTGTTGAGACTTGGAAAGTCATATCCTCAGGCAATCCTTGCTCTGCCTTTTCTTCTGATGTCAATGTTCTATAGCCTTCTTGAGGGCTTAACGTGTTGCCTATAACTTTCATGGCAAGATCTGGATATTGCATGATTGCTTGTGCGTCTTTATCATCGTATCCTTTAGAGCGTAAAAACTCAAAAATTGGTCTATTTTGAGCACGTACATTATTGCCCTGCCGCATAACAAGCGCCGCATTTGAAAAGCTTTCTTGCGGTGTTTTTCCTGATGCTAACCCCGCAAAAAAATCCATGAGATGCTCGGAAAATTCTGATTTTCTAAAACGCTCCCATAAGCTACTTGGATTTGCTCCTGTCTGAACAAAGTTATCAAGTGACTTGATATAATCTGTTTTTTGTTCAAGATCACCACTTGCTTTTAAATGCTCCTCTTCTGGTAAGTGTGCATTCAAATGTTTTTCTTCTCCTATAGGTGCATCAAAAAGCTTTTCCTCATCATTTCCAGAATCGTTTTTCAAAGAGTTTTCCGCTATAGATTTCTCATTAAGTTGAGCAATATAATCCATCACATCTTTTTGCTGTCGCCCAGCTTCATCCCCATTAGACTGATCAATGTTCGCAACGAGTGGAGATTGAGGAATCATTGATGCAACACCTCCCTGATCTGAGAAGTCATACTTTTGTTGCTCTGGCGCCTCTTGTACCTTAACAGTATCCTTTGAAACATCCGGCAATGGAGGCATTTGGCGCTTTAAATCATCTGTAGACATAATCAATTCTGCTGGCGTTTTTTTCCCAGCTTGTTCTGTCCCTGCTTGAGAACCACGAATAAGCTCTGTAGGACTCAATTTTTGTGGAGTATTATCCCCATTGCTCACATCAAAAGAGTTTGTGCTAAAAGCAGCAAGTTCCAACGCTTTACGCTTTCTATAAGCTTTTTCACGCTCTAATGCATTTAATTCTTCTCGCCAAAACATCACTGCACCCTTTCCATCTCAAAACCAAGCTTGCTATAATCCACATGCAAAAAACCTGTCGCCTTATGCAAGAAAACAGCTTCTGGCTTTGACTTCAAAACATCCTGTGCCATCACCCCGCGATAGCGCTCTGGGTGCCCCTTGTAGTTGTATTCATAGAGTTTATAGCCATTTCTCTGCCCAGCTTCTCTGATGTTTTCTTTTGCTCTGATATCACTAAGCCCAGCAAAAGTACCAAGGATAGTTCCAACATTTCCAACAATCTCCCACGGATTAGGTTTTGGCTGTGGAGTCAATGTCGTCATTTGTCCTGTTCGCGTTCCATAATTTCCAGCAACAGCCCCACCAGCTGCAAGCAACTTACTTAACTGGTCCCAATCAAGATTGTTCTGCTGCTCCCATTTTTGCCGCTCTTCATCTAATTGCCGTTGATGATTGGCATCAAGTACACTCCCTCCCGTCAACGCATTAAGATTTGCCTGACCTTGACCTTGAAAGAAGTTATTGGCGCCCGCCAACTGATTTTGGTTTGCTTGGTCAATGAGACCATTGGCATTCATCATGTTGTTGACATCTTGGTTATATTGCTGTGATAAAGCTTGTGTTGCTATGCCCCCCAATTCATCAGCCAAAACCCCAGTATGCGCCCCAGAACCATAACGCCCAGCACCTGCCAATGAACTATTAATAGAATTTGTTGCCTTATTTAATGTGTTTTGAAGCGCTTCATCAAAGTAAGGGTTATTGCCTATTTGTTGCCCTGAAGCCATGTTCTTTAAGTTTTGGCTTGTTGCATTTTGCCCTGTCGCTATTCCATTTAAAGTGTTGTTATCATAGTTATGCGTATTATTGCTAAGCCCATTAATCGCATTCTTTGTTTGATCACTTAAACCCGCAACACGCTGCCCGTCATAAACGGCTTTTCCGCTGCCTTGGTTATAAAAAGTCATGGCATCCTTAGCGGCATGTTCAAAAATACCTTTTGCCCATGCAGGGGGTTCATTTGTTTGCGTCGTGTTTTGGGTATTCTGGATTGGTTTAGAACTTTTTCCCATGTTAAAGCTGCTTTCTATATTCTAAAAGATTAACGAGATATCCATGCGTTTTAAGAGATTTTTCCCACCCTCGCCTGCCTATGATGACAAGCTCTTTTGCCCCTTTTTTCTTGTAATAGGCCTCAATCTGAGTGATAAGCTTTGTTAAGGGTGCTCCTCCCTTTCCACCAAGCGTGACAACAACCGCCCTTAATGCTCCAGTGACGAGTTCTTGTAACTGTGTTGTGACATGCGCCATAAAGTTTTCATGCGCATCAACGATAATCCAAAGAACTTTTTCTCCCTTCAAAATATCGTTTAAAATGGTCTCTGTATTATAATCATCAGGGAATTTTTGATTAAAATAAGCTATCGATTTTATGACATTGTCAAAATAGGGCGCCATTTGTTCAGCGCTCCATTTTTCTGTATTATAGATCTTAAAACTCATCTTATGCCCGCGGGTTTGAGCGTTACATCAAAGCCTGTTATATGTGTCCATGGCGTGCCTTCTGGTATTCTCAGACGCAAAGCGTGATAACGCGCCCGTGAGCGGATATTATACATCCCAATATTATAGCCGGCATAACGCTCTTTAGCCCAATTTAATTGGTTCTTGTTATCAATGATAAAAGCCGCCCCAACACTTAAAAAACCTTTTGTTGTATCCGCTTGAACAAAAGCCTCACTCATCAGGTTGATTTGCCTGCCCGTATCCCCCACAATTTGTGAAGCAATAACTGCTTCCATTGGAGGACCCGCAAAAAAACCAAATGTGTTGTCTGGCGTAAAGGCTCCCAAAACAGGCGCACCATTTTGCCACATCTTACTATCAAGAGAAGCTGGTAAATCTTTCAAGCTCTCTTGTACTTCGTCTAAGCCTTCTAATGTATAACCGGCTGCAAAAAGGGGAAATAAGAGAAGGTTTTGCCCATTAATGACACTCCATATTTGCAAAAGCCAATCATAAACATAAATATGCATCCCTTCAGTGTTATCATTGATAGAAAAATAAACACGAGAATAGACCGGATCAATACATGCTCTCATCTCATCAATGGCAAAATTATTGTAAAGTGTGAAGATGGTTTTATCGACTTTACCAAAGCCTATAGGGAGCATTTCACCAGCACTGTTGATTTGATAAAAACCATCATCAGAGACAAAGAAAGTACAGTCTCCACGGCTTGCAATTGCTGTGCTGCTTTTCGCCCCTATTTTGTCTTTTATTTTTGCAAAACTGAATATAATTTTAGAGCCTGGTACAAAGGTTGCATGATAAATGGCGGAGCGCATGAAAATAAGTGGATTTGTTGATTCCGTAGACCCTTGAACATATTCTCCATCGGGAAAATCTTGATAATCGCAACTTTTCTCCCCAACCGTCCAATGTGTCGCATCATTCAAACCGGACCACTGAACACGGTTTGGCTTATCTGTTAATTGCATCAGGCAAACAAAATCACCCCACACACGCACAAGTCCAGCACGCGGGGGATTACCACTCAAATCACAAAACCTTTCATCCGTTTTTAACGAAAGCATTTGTGGTGGGTCATTGCTATTAACAGCAATGATATGATCACCAAAGGAGGCAAAAGACCAAAGTGCAGTCTCATTGGCGTGATATTGTGTGTGAGGTTTGCTAATGTCTTTCCAGCCGCGCGTGCTGTTGTCATATTCATAAAGTTTTGTTGGTGCCCCCACAATGATGCGCACACCACCCAATGAGCGCACCGCATAGACCCCCAAAATCACATCCGGAAAAGGATCTGAGACCGGCGCCACAATGGGAAACGGAATATACGAATTTGGTGCAGGTAAAACGTTCACGATCTCACTAGAATAACCACTATTAATAAATGCAACATCTGGTCTATACTCAGCAATAGGAATAAAGGTCATCAGAAATCCGTGTGTTGAATTTTTAACAAATTCTTGCGCCGTGATGTTTCAATTTGAAGCGCATCGAGTTGCTCTTGAAACATGGCAAAAGCTGCCGCTGCCATCTGTGGTTCTTTAATAATATTGGTATAAATTTCATATTTTGCACGCGTTTTGATCAGTTCATAGGCTTCTAAAAACCATATGGACGCTTCTTGTGCACTCTCAATATCTTTTATTCTTACAGGGTCAAGAATAAGCCTGATAGAATAAACGCGCTCTGGTGTTGGATACAAGACAAGCTTTTGTTCAAAATAAGCATAGCGTGTAGGCATGCCATGGCTACAATCATCCTCAAGATTCTCAATAACAAGAGGATCTACCTGCAAAAGCTTTGCTTTGCTGTGATTATCTTCATAAACGTAAGCATCAACAATGCGAACAGCAGCCGGAATAACTGGATTTTCCTCTGCGCCATAACGGCTTTTGCCCTTTAGAGTGGTAAAAACAACTTCGCGGCTTTCATTGAAATAAAAAGGCAATCGTTCACAAAAGCGAATAGCCGAAAATATCGCCCTTTGCACTTGATCAACATACTCATCTGTTTGATCATCTATTTCATCCTGAATATCGTTTAACATCTGGATAAAATTTTTATCCCAAGGAGCAATGGTCTGTTTGTCTCCAATCGGACCACCTGTCTGTACTATTATTGTCATATCAGCCTCTTCCAAATGTATTGGGGCATCTTGTATAGGAGGGGGACGCAAGCAATAAACGCCCCCTTGCCTTTAACGATTAGTGTAAAACTCAACAATCACCTCAGCATCACCTTTGGTGCTTTTCTTGTCTCGTGTCATGTAAATCGTACTTTCAGCTTCTAATGGAACATCTCGTTCCTCCATAGGGAGGTACAGATTGCCATCGGTAGATTGCCGAAGCCCTACATCTCCATAATCATTACCATGAGGCTCTTTTCCAAATGTAGCTGTTACATCTTCAAAATCCTCCATGGTATAAGCTGTAATACTTTTTATAAAAGCCCCTCGGGGTAGAACGCCAATTTTTGTTATCAACCCTTGATCTGTACATTTAATACGCGCCCGTAAAAAACTAACCTGCTGCGTAGAGTTGTTGCGTCCTTGCAAAACAGGTGGCAATCCCTCATCTATTATGCCAACGGTTTCAACAGTCTCAACGGTCTCAACAGGTTCCTGTGTAATTAGCGATTTTTCTGCCATAATTGTCATCCTTTAATAATTAGCTTGCTTCGGCAAAAGAAGGGATAACAATCGTACCAAAGTCTTGTCCCCCTTGATCAGAATGCGGCAAGGTATAGCGTGACTTTTTCATGCCGATAATGGTTTTAGCTGCAACCCCAAATTCACGTTGATAATCAAACAGTTCTTCAACAAGTTTATAGCGTGTTCCCCCTTTCCCATCGCCTCCTGTTGCTCCATTGCCAACGCGCCCATAAGCCATGATAACACTTTGCGCACCAAGCAACACAGCACGACGAACAGAGGGAACAGGCTCTTGTGTCTTTGAATTGATACCATTGGGGACATGTTCAGCTTCACGTAAGATAACTCCATTATACATCCCCAGAGAGCCATCAAAAATTGGGTTCTTAGCTCCAGAGCCATCATAAGCTGCCTTGGTAATGTCTAACCATTGCCCGCTCTTTGTATTGGTACGCAATTGAGTTACCTGTGTTGGGTGGAGATACATCACATATGCCGATTTTCCATCAACACGAACCGGACGCAAACGTGGATTAGCAAGTTTTGCGCGTTCAACAGCCTGATCTATAAGATCTAATGTAAAAACATCGTCTTTTGTAAGTTCTTCATCAGTCTTTTTCTTATTGGCACGAATAATACGCAATTTGCTTGGCTCTAATGGAGCATTAAAACCATAGTGTACGGGTTTAAGGGTTATGGTGCGTCCCTCGAAGTGAATCCATGGTGCTGTATAACCTGCTGCCTGAATGAAGAACATCAAACTTAAGCGATCTGCATACCAATCAACAAGCCCATCTTTTGCTTCTGTTCGTAAATTAAATAAAACACGTTGTTGATCAATGGTGCCTTCATATTTTACGCGTACAGCATGAGAAAGCTCGTTAATACGCACCGTTTCATTCATAAATTGGAGTGCTTCTTCATTGCCTTCCAGCGTTTGTCCCTCGCTAACGCCATCCCCCATAAGTTGGACTCTTAATCCGCTCGTCACAGAGTCACCAGCGGATTTTCCTAGCATATCCAATACTTGAATAATGCTGTTTTTTCCTTTTCCCATCAGCGGTGCAATGGGCAACGCTTTTGAAGTTTCTGTGTTTAGCATCTTAGCCCAAACGCCAACGGCTAATGGGTCATTAAGATTTACCTGTGTTACTGCCATTTCAATCAATGCCTTTCTTGGTTTTAAAACTCGCCTTGCGGCACCCCCAAACGATAACAATCACTTGGTTCTCTCTGTTGCGTCACCACGCACATCTCACGCTCTGCTCATAATTTGTTCAAATTTTTCGGGATTTTTCTCAACCCATACAGCAAATTCGGCTTCTGGCATGGAAAAGAGCGTTCTCACATCCATACCGCCTGTTGGAACTTGTCCGCCGCGCGCTGTAAGCGTCCGCGCTGCTTGAGAACGCTCTTGAAGAGCTCCTACTTCGTCCTTAACGGGCGCGCCACTATAGCCAAAAGCTTTTGCTTTTTGCACCAGCACCTCAATTGGATTTATACCGGCTTTCTGACACTGCTGGCATATTTGGCGCAATTCAGCACCAATTTGTTGTTGCCGTGCCTCTGGGTCTTTCCATTGTGGATAAAGGCTTGCTTGCGCTTGTAAGACACTGTCTGCTCTTTCATAGAGATAGTCCGTGATACTGTCTAAATCTGGATATTTATCTTGTACTTGCGCTTTGGCTTCCTCGAAATAATCCCCCAACTTTTGGCGTTCATATTCCTCTTGACTCATGCGCTCTTGGCTCTCTCTCATATGAGAAAACTCATCAAGCAATTTCTGTTGTTCTTGTACCTTATGACTAAGCCATGCAAAATGTGCTTTTGGGTCGTCTTCTAGGGAGGGAATATTTTCCTCACGGCGGCGCGTGATTTCTTCCTGCATTGCGGCATATTTTTGCGCAAGTTCAATAGCCAATTCACGCGCTTCAATGGCGCTTTGTTCTGCCTTTTGTCGTGCTTGCCGCTCTTGCTCTAGTTTATCAGATTCTATTACATCAGAATTTGGCTGCTCTTGAAGTGGTTCTACAGCTGGCTGTTCAGAACTTTCCTCTGCATCAAAAACTTCCTCAACTTGTTCTGGCTCGACCAACTCAACAGCATTATCACTGGCAAAATGTTCATCATAGATTGCTTGTTCTTCTGGCGTAAACTCTTCTTCCATATTCTGTCCCCTCAATGTGCTATTATATTTTTTGTCAAAACTCGATAGTGTTCCAACTGTGTCTGTAAAGCTTTGCGTTCTAAATCACGCTGCGCTATCTCATTTTTTGCCTGTTGAAGTTCGAGCTGCATGCGCGCTTGTTCTTGTTTCAAGAAAAGTTCGATATTTTTCTGCTGCAATGCCGCTTGTTTCTGCTGTGCATCAAGTTGATAGAGTGTGCTCTTTGCTTGCGCTTCTTGCTGTAAAACAGCAATCTTTGCTTGTTGCTCTGGAGTTAATTGCGCCCCTTGGCTTTGTTGCATCATCTGCTGTTGCTGTTGTTCTTGTTGTGCCTGCTGTGCTTTCGCCGTTAAATTTGCTACCAATGTTGCCGGTAGTGGGGAAAGCTTTAAAAGATCTGGAATCATCTCCGGTGTTAAGAACCCACCAAGCAACGGCAACATCTGCGTAATTGCCGCAAAAGTTTTCTCTTTTTCATTGGGGCTTGTCGGTGAATCATCAACAATAATGTCATACTCAAGCGTCGTAACAGCTTCACGCGTCAACGGCACATATTGGGCATTCTCTTGTCCAGAAATACGTACCAGACGCCCATCAGAGAGATAATTCTGGATAAGATAAAGGATAATCTTTCCCTGCCTACACCGATAAAGCTTGAGATTATCAAACAGCCCCGCAAGCAAATTAAGCGTTGATTGCCGGCGTGTATTTTCCAGCACATTGGCTTGGTTGACCTCCCGTGTTCCAATAAACTCGGCCGATAACCCTGTTACATGCGTTATCGCTTCACGCGATTCATTAAACAGCTGGAAAAATCCATTGGGAAATTGTGCACTTGGCTTTGGTTGAATTTTCCCTCCTGTAAGCGCACCATTTTTAACCCAAGTAATCGTATCCGTTCGCGCCCAGCTTTCCATGGCTTGGCGATCATCATCGAAAGCGCCTCGTTCTGCCATCAAGCCGCCCTTAGACTGGCTATTAAGGATATACATCACTTGGCTAAAATATTTATTCGACCATTTTTGTGGATCTTTTGCGGGGCGAACAATCCCGTAAAACTGGTTTTTAAGCTTATCCAGCGTGCCCGTGATACACTCCCACCCAAGTTGCCCATCAGGTGCTAATGGCTTATCGGGCTTTGCTAAAAGACGTCGTCCCAGAAAAGCGCGTCTCACCACTTTTTTATTAAAACACACCCCTTGTAATTGTGGCATTACCCTTTGAAGCTGTTCAAACTCCTGTTTGCTATAGTTGCGCATCTGGCCGGTTTGAAGATCAGGCGCCTTGTAAGTGGTCTCATATTCAAACCAACGGCATTCAACCAGCGTAACATAGCGTTTCCCAGAATACGGATCTGAGAGAGAAGTCGCATTGGAGTCATCTTGATACGCATCAAGCGACACATGAGAATCCTCAGAAGCGGTTGTACTATCGATAGCCCAATCGGCGTTAAGATCTTCAACAGCAACATCAGGAAAAAGACTTTTAGCATCCTCAACGGATTTGCGATCAACATACCACATACGCTGTGCGTCAATGAGATTTGGTCTTACAGCATTGGCATCCCAAACCATTTTTAAGGGATCTAAACGTTGAACAGCAGGTATCCCTTCGGGATCTGTATCATAATCAAGCCGCGTATCTGTCCAGCCCATACCGCAAATAACCATATCCTGAAAAGCATCGGAATCGGCATATTCCGCCTCTGCCTCATCACGAAACCATTCTGCTGCTCCAGTAAGCAATTCATTGGGTATTGCCGCTCCCATTTGCCGTGGTTGAAACTGTACTTCGCGCTTATTATTACGCTCCGCCCCAACAATAGCATTCACAAGGGGTGCAATGCGGTTAAAAGTCATGACAGGACGGCGTTGCTCTTTTAAAACCGCAAGATCTTCCTCTGCCCATTGACGACCATTATAAAAATCAAAATCTTCACGCGCCTGTTCACGCCATTCATTAACATGTTCAATATCTTCTGCGTACCAAGACTTTAAACGCTTATAGAGTTCATATTCATCGAGGATTGTCGTTTTTTGAAAGTCTTGATCTAGAATGCCATCCATGATGCCGCTTCTCTTTCCATAGTGCAATAACGCTCTTGCTTGGGTTTGACACTGGGTGCTTCATAGACAATGCACATTAAACCAAAGGCATCCGCCCCATGGCTCGACCAATCATGCTCTGCAC
This sequence comes from Bartonella sp. AA9NXGY, assembly GCF_042196845.1. Taxonomy (NCBI): domain Bacteria; kingdom Pseudomonadati; phylum Pseudomonadota; class Alphaproteobacteria; order Hyphomicrobiales; family Bartonellaceae; genus Bartonella; species Bartonella sp. AA9NXGY. Next base: position 5,807 of record NZ_JBHIRB010000023.1, on the reverse strand, counting down.
CCAAACCAATGCCGCGCTTCTCATCCCATTTCTCATGATACCAATTCAGTGCTTTGCGCCCTGCTACCGTCATCTCTTCATTAAACCAAACAGACGGCAAAATACGCCGCACCGCCTCTATACGCATCTTAACCGCCCCTGCCCCTTGATTAGGGATCACTTGCGTTTCAAAACCCGCATCATTTAAAGCACTCTCAAAACTCACATTGTGCACACGGTCTCTGGTCGCACCATCATGGGGCAAAACCATCAATGCCTTCTCATAACCATTGTGACGCAACCAACCGATATGTTCCGATAAAGGCTGCCCCTGTGCTTCGTAATAATTAAGCACTCTGATTTCTCGCCCCACAAACTGTGCTATCCATATCGCCGTGGCATCTGCCTTGGCGCCTGTCCCCCCAATGTCCCAAAAAGCACGTATTTGCATTAAAGGGTCACGAGCAACACGCCCTATCCGCCCCTCTTGCTCGGCTGCCAACATTTCCTTTTGATAATAAGCACCTTGAACCGCTTTCAGATAATCCCCTTCCCAGATATGCTTATAGGTCTCTGGACGGTTTCTCAGATCATCCAATCGTGCTTCATTCAAGATCTTGGGAAACTTCGGATTGTCTGACCAGTTGATCTCAACACGCTTAATTGCCTCATTGTCTGAAAAGCGAAACCGCTTCTCAACGGGGGCATTCTCTCGTAATGGATTCCATGTCACCCATAACTCTGCCCGCCATCCTTCTCCTTCTTCTCGCAAAGTCGGTATAAGCGTTTGCCAAGCTGTCTCTGTAACGGGCTCTGCCTCATCAACCCAACAAAGCAAAATACGCCCCATGGATTTGATACTGGCAATATTCCGGTCAAGACCAGAAAACTGAAAGGCTATACGACCATCAATTGACTTAATCGACGACTCCCCAACCTTGTAATAGTCCTTTAAAAAGTCATGCGCTTCAATGGCGCGTTTAATCTCCTCTAATGAACTTTCTGCTAGCGAGTTTTGAAACTGCCGTGCACAAAGTATAGTGCCTGATATCCCTTCCCTACCAAATTGATAGCCTTTTAAAGCAGCCATCAAGGCAAATGATCTTGTCTTTCCAGACCCTCTTCCACCCCAAGCCGCACGCACCAAAGCCTTACCTGTAAAAATCGGTATAAGCTTTGGAACAATATTAATCTGTCGTGTCGTCATTGACCAAAGGCGCGATTTCTACACGCGTTATCATCTTAATGGCTCCCCCATCTTCCCCTGTCACTTGAAGAGGCAAAATCTTCCCCAACAATGCCAAATAAGCAGCGGGGCATTTGATTGCCTGTTTTTCTAGATAAGAGACCAAACCATCATCACCATATTTCTTACCAGCGCGCTCTGCTGCCTTAAGCACTGCTTCTTTCAAAATACGTGTCGTTTTATTTGGCACACCTTTTACCCGCCCTTGACCTGCCTTTGGGGGCGTTCTTTTTGCAAGTTTTTCAGTGGTTTTCATGTGTGTTTCTTTTTGTAAACAAGACAATAAAAAACCCCGCAAAAGCAGGGCTCTGAACAATCATATAAACTTATAAGAAAGGTTATACCTTTACCGTAATTCTAGACACAATTCGACTAGTACAGCAACGCCATAAAACACTATTTTTCATATCCTGTCAATAAAAAATCACGATATTGTGTGTTTTTTATTTTTTCACCTAAATCTAGTGTCTTTAACAACCAACCACTCACAATTGTATCTTCTAAACGAATCAATTATATGACTAGAAACTAATAAAAAGCGGGGGAGAACAATGCGTGATATTGTCATAGTAATAGTGGGTATACTCATCCTATGGGCTATAGTCTCTGACATGCGGGAAGAAGCAGAGAATGGTCGGAATACAGAATTTCAAGGTACTCTTTTATTAGCCATAGTACTTGGGGTGCTTTGGTATCTTGAATTTTCAAGAAACTCTTTATTAGTAGTAGCAATTTTGTTGTTTGCTTGGAGAAATTACCTAGGAATAATAGCAAATTTTGAACATGATCGCTTAGTCGAATACTCTCAGATGGCGTTTGATTATGAGAATGAAAAAATTAATAAAGCGATTATACAACGAAACGAAGCAGTTAAGGAAAACAGTAGGATGGTCGATAGACACTACAAAGCGATTAAGGAACAAGAGAAAATAATTGAGGAATTATACGAAAAGCTTTGGCAACAACAGAAACAGATAATGATAATGGAAAAACAGAATGAATCTGGTTGAGAAAAAAATCAATTAAAAATTCAATACTATGATTAATGATTAATAAAAAGGGGGAGAAAATGTGGTTTATTATAGGAATTGTAATCCTTATCTTAATAATCCCAATATTAATTGATATTATTATATTAGTAATTTACGGCATTGGATTATTTCTAGGGGGCATACTTGAAACTCTAAAAGAGTTCCTAAATTTAGTAGGAAAAATACTATTAACAATAATACTGCCAACGTTAGAAACTATCGATTATGCTTTTACAAAGGATAAAAGCAAATGGAACGAAATAATTGAGAAACGAGAAAGATTTAGAGAACATAAAGCGATTAAGAAAAAAAACGGAGAAAAAACGATAAATTATTACTTTCGTTTTGCTAAACGCAGCTTATTTTTATTCTTACGCCTTATGGCACTCTCCTATTTCACAGCAGTGGTTACCTTTATAATTATGTTTTCTACAGGGTACATCATTGCTACGTTTTTCCCCCGCTCTTTTGCCCCTTATTTGTTAGGGACAATTATTTTAATGCTTACTCTTCCCCTTACAGTCTGTATGGCACCAATCCAATATAGAATACAAGCGCTACCTGTTTCATTTTTACTACAAACAATGCTTCTCTGGATTCAGTTTCGCGAAAACCTCTCTATGGGTATTGTATTCTATATCGCATTCTTTGAGCTATTCGTATATATATTATTTAGCTTTTCTCACGCAGTATTTATAGCCGAAATATCAGAAGAGCAATCAACTGCCTTTGAAACATTATAACAAACATTTACCATTTAGTTTTTCTGTCAAAATATTTATGAAGCGCGTTAAGAGCGACCCGCAATGAATTCACAAGATGTGGTAATGTTTTGTCTTCGATAACAATATATTGTATTGCTGCATAAAGATTATACTGTCTATAGAGATGTTGTGTTTCTTTTATCACCTCTTGCATATTAGAAAACTGTTCTGTTGCAAATTCAACCCATTTTTCTCTTGCTTTGTCATCAGAAGATGATGGTATTTCGTCATAAACAGCGCTTGGTAAACCTTTTGCACACAAATAGTCATTTTTCACTTCAAGATATTTTTGCGCAGCATCATACTGGTCTTGAGTAAGCACACCTTGCAAACAAAGCCGCCCAACATAAGTACCAGCAAGCGGATTTTTAGCCTCTTCAATCGTCAAACCAAAGCGTTTAGCACGCATTTCAATTGCCAATTGATTAACAGGATCTTGACGTACTTTCACTTGTGAAATGTAAGCATCTTTCTTCTTCATACATCCCCTAATCTGTGGGAGCCCACATGTTTCTCTTTGTTATATTTTATCAATCAAAATGGTATGCTGTCATTAAGAGATGCACTATGATCAGCGGCACCTGAAGCGATAGCATAATTTTGAGAAGTAATAGATGAAGGGGCAGATTGATCTTTCTTTACATCAAGCAAATACAACTCGCCTTTGAATTGTGGTAAAATAATCTCTGTTGTGTAACGGTCATGCCCATTTTTATCTTGCCATTTGCGTGTCTGTAATTTTCCTTCTACGTAAACTTTTGAACCTTTGTTGAGATACTGAAGTGCAATTTTTGCCAAATGTGGATTAAAAATCACAACTGAATGCCATTCAGTTTTCTCTACTTTTTGATGAGTATTTTTATCTGTATAGCTCTCAGAAGTTGCCATACGAAAATTGACTACTTCTGCTCCAGAATTCATTGTTTTGCTTTCGGGATCAGCACCTAAACGCCCGATTAATGTCACTTTATTTAGCATGTTTTTTCTTACCTTAAACTTGTACTTTAATACATAGAAAATCTTAGCATGATTTGCTTATTTTTTCAATTATTTCAAAATGATATTTATGTTTTTTAACATATAAAATTATATTTAATATGCAAAAAAACATAAATAGTTCAGTGTTCATTTAAAACTCTTGAAATACATACATAAATGTATTAACATAAGATATGAAAATAAGATTTGAATGGGATGAAGCTAAAGCGAAAAGTAATCTTAGAAAGCACCGTGTCAGTTTTGAAATTGCTGCTCGTGTTTTTGCAGACCCGTTCGCCATGGTTAAACAAGACCGTATTGAAAACGGAGAATATCGTTGGCAAACTTTGGGTCTTGTGGATGGTTTTTTACTGCTGCTCGTGGCGCATACTGTCCATGATGATAAAGATGGTATAGAAGTAATCCGTATTATTTCAGCGCGGCGTGCTAACTCGAAAGAAAGGAAACGTTATGAAGAAGAAAGTTCTTTATGAAATTGATGTAGGTAACTTATCACCTTTGACAGATAAACAGAGAGTTGAAGTTGATAAGCTGGCTGCAATGCCGGACAGTGCAATTGATCATAGTGATATTCCGTCACTCAATGATGCATTTTGGAAAAACGCCGTTCGCAATCCATTCTATAAACCAACCAAAACTGTCACAACAGTACGTGTGGATTCAGACGTTCTAGCGTGGCTTAAAAGTCAAGGGAAAGGATATCAAACACGGATTAACGCAATTTTACGTGACGCCATGCTTCGTTCAATGCGTTGATCTCTTTCCTGCTACAAAGAGTATCAAACTGCTTTCGATAGTTTTTTATCTCCTTGTTGATCTCATCTATGAACGTTGAGAAGAGACAACGTAATCTGAACAGTTTTATAAAATCGGAAATTTTACTATAGCTTTTTAACTGAGCACTGTAGTGTGTAAATAGATATATTTATTAAACTGCGTGTACGTAACATAAGGAAAAATACACAAACTAAAAAAGAATACCAAAGAGCAATATCTGAGTACCAAAGTACAGTATCCAATGGAAAAGAAAGCTTGTACTCCACGTACTTAGAAATGAAAGGTAAAGAAACAGTTTCTTTATAACTATTTGGAAAAATTAAAACGACAAGCGCTAAACTTATTAGCTTTAAAAGTCTGTGCATATACTGTTGTAAATCACGTGTTAATGTCTTCCAACCTGTTGTATTGCCGCGTTTGTATTTTGGATTGTTCTGCAACTCAAAAGGAATATGAGAATTGCATAAAATTGCAAAAACCACTGTGACTATTACCAAAGAAACAGATGCGAATGTCAAAATACTTTGAATAAAGTAGGGATTTTTTTTAATTCCTAAAAAACATAAAGATATAAAAGTTATAATGCCAAACAAGGCTCTTAGCTGCTTATCTGTAAACATATTTATTTCCTACGGTATCTTTTTATCGATTTAAACACATGCCTAATCGTAAAATCATCAGCACTTTTCACTAGTTTGCTGCGGACCAAAGCGTTTCATTATCCCACCAATGCCATTTAAAGTTTCTTCAAGCTCTTGCTTGTGAACAAGCGTTCAAGGCATTGATTTATAATCATAATCTAGCGTTATTCATATTGAATGAGAACCCTGAATAACGTAAGATTCTCTCATCTTAAATCTGTGTATCTTGAATCAATTCATATCACTTGCTTGCACACCACAAGCGGGGCTGACGTGTGGGTAAAAACTATAGCAGAAAGGAGTAAAAATGGTTCTTATGAATCGTCTTAATGCAAGATCTGTCGCAACATTGGGAACTGGCAAATATAAT